>DAOWJU010000075.1 GCA_030640215.1 Desulfuromonadales bacterium | reverse complement strand
CTCGGTAAGCCGGGAACACCAGAAAAGGCCGTTGAACAGTTGTTGGAAATGCAAGGACGTAAACATACCTTCTATACCGGCCTGGCTGTCTACGACAGTACCAGCGGCGAGACTCTGGCCGAATTTGATACCTTCTCGGTCTCCATGCGGAAGCTGAGCGAAGAGCAGATCAAGCATTATGTCGAGAAAGAGAATCCGGTTGATTGCGCTGGTTCGTTCAAGATTGAAGGGCTGGGAATCGCCTTGATGGAGAAGATGGCTGGCAATGACTTCAACAGTTTGATCGGTCTGCCGCTGATTCTTCTGGTCAACATGTTGAACCATTTCGATGTCGAGGTTCTTTAAAGAAAACTTCTGACTAAACCACCTGAGTATTCTTGACCCTTTTCCTGTGGCAGTGCTACTATCCCAAAGAGTCAAAGGCCGATTGAGCGCCCTCTGCTTCCCATCGGTTTTTCTTGTTTTATCCATAACCCTTTCAGATGTTAAGTCATTCTTTCAGATGTTAAGTCATTGTTATTATCGATGTCTTGTGCGGGTTGTCTCCCTTTTGTTGTTTCCTTAAAGGTACTTTTTAACACATGCATCATGCCAACTTCGTTCACCTTCATGTTCATACCCAATACAGCCTGCTTGATGGTGCCATCCGCGTCGGTGATCTGGTTGACCGGGCCAAAGAATACCGTATGCCAGCTATGGCGATCAGCGACCATGGCAACATGTTTGGTGCTCTGGAATTTTACTCCAAGGCCCATGCCGCAGGTGTTAAACCAATCATTGGCTGCGAAGTTTATGTCGCCTCTGGTTCGCGCCACACCAAGAGCGGTGCGGCATCCTCCAGTGATGCGTCAGGGCACTTTATTCTGCTCTGCAAAAATCGCACTGGCTACCGCAATCTCTGTCGTATGGTCTCAACTGCTTATCAGGACGGGTTCTATTATAAGCCTCGCATCGACTGGGATCTTCTCAGCGAACATAATGAGGGCCTGATTGCCCTGACAGCCTGTCTCGGTGGTGAAATTCCCAGTCTGATTACCAAAGGACGAATGGATCATGCCCGTCAGCGGGTCAAAGAGATGTCAAAGATCTTCGACAACAATCGTCTCTATCTTGAGCTGCAAGAGAACTTTCTTTCTGACCAGGAAGTTGCCAACAAAGGCCTGATTGAGCTCGGTACGGAGCTCGGCTTACCGCTGGTTGCTACCAATGATTGCCATTACCTGACGCGCAACGATGCTTTCGCGCATGAGGTTCTGCTCTGCATCCAGACCGGCAAGACGATGGACGATCCGAACCGGATGCGTTTTGCCAATGAAGAGTTTTATGTCAAGACGCCCGATGAGATGGCGGAACTCTTCAAGCATGTTCCAGAGGCAATCAGCAATACGGTAGAAATTGCCGAGCGCTGTAATCTGGAACTCGATGTTTCCGGCAAAAACTACCATTTCCCCGCCCTGGAGCTGGGGGAGGGCCTGAATCCGGCCCAGGCTCTGGAAAAAGATTCTTACGAGGGGCTTGAGGAACGTTTTGTCGAAATCCGTAAACTCCGTCCGGATTTCTCTGCTGAAGAGGTCGAAGCCTACAAGGCACGTCTTGAAGAGGAATTGGGCATCATCAACCAGATGGGCTTTCCTGACTACTTCCTGATCGTTGCTGATTTCATCAACTGGGCCAAAGATCACGATATCCCTGTCGGACCAGGACGCGGCAGTGCGGCTGGCAGTCTGGTTGCCTATGCTTTGAAGATCACGGATATCGACCCCATCCCCTATAACCTGCTCTTCGAACGTTTCCTTAACCCGGAACGTATCTCCATGCCTGATATCGACGTCGACTTCTGCATTAATGGTCGCGAGGATGTCATCAACTATGTGCGTGATAAATACGGCCGGGAAAATGTCGCCCAGATCATTACTTTTGGCTCCATGATGGCCCGCGCGGTTATCCGTGATGTTGGTCGCGGTATGGGGATGCCTTATGGTGAAGTCGATACAATCGCCAAACTGATTCCTAACCCGACAGGCAAGAAAGTTACGCTTAAAGATGCACTGAAACAGGAACCGCGTTTGCGTGAGTTGGTCGAGAAGGACAGTCGGGTCAAGAAACTGTTTGATGTCGCTCTCTCGCTCGAAGGTTTGACTCGCCACGCCTCGACCCATGCCGCTGGCGTTGTCGTGACTCCGAAGCCGCTGACTGAATATCTGCCTCTCTACGTTGATCCAAAATCAAAAGGGCAGGTGACCCAGTTTGATATGGGTTTCGTTGAAAAAATTGGTCTGGTCAAGTTTGACTTCCTCGGCCTGAAAACCCTGACTGTTATTGACAATGCGGTGCGGTTGATTCGGGAAGGGAAAAATCCCGACTTTGATCTTGACCTGATCCCCAACGATGATGAGACGTCTTTTCAATTGCTCAGCCGTGGTGAGACGACCGGTGTTTTTCAGCTGGAGTCATCAGGGATGAAAGAATACCTGATCAAGCTTAAGCCGACCTGTTTTGAAGACTTGATCGCTATGGTCGCCCTCTACCGGCCCGGTCCACTTGGCTCAGGGATGGTCGATTCATTCATCAAACGTAAGCATGGTGTCGAGGATTTTGGTTACGACTTCCCGCAACTCGAACCACTTCTAAAGGACACCTACGGGGTTATCGTTTACCAGGAGCAGGTCATGCAGATTGCCCAGGTCCTGGGCAATTACAGTCTTGGTGGCGCCGACCTGTTGCGGCGAGCCATGGGTAAGAAAAAAGTCGATGAGATGGCCAAACAGAAAAAACTTTTCCTCGACGGTGCCAAAGAGAACAAGCTGCATATCAAGAAGGCCGAAGTGGTTTTCGATCAGATGGAAAAGTTTGCCGAGTACGGTTTCAACAAGTCCCACTCGGCTGCGTATGCCTACATTGCCTACCAGACCGCTTATCTCAAGGCCCACTACCCGGTAGAGTTCATGGCTGCACTCTTAACTGAGGACATGGAGAATACCGACAAAGTCATCAAGAATATCAATGAAATCCGTAATATGGAGATTGCAATTCTTCCTCCTGATATCAACGAGTCGAATTGCGACTTTACCGTTCATACCAAAGATATCCGTTTTGGACTGGGGGCGGTTAAAGGTGTTGGTGGCGGAGCGGTCGAGGCGATTGTCGAGGCGCGCGAAGAAAGTCCTTTTGAATCTCTGCATAATTTCTGTGAACGTGTTGACCTGCGACGTGTCAACAAGCGGGTTGTCGAAGCGTTGATCAAGTGCGGCGCCTTCGATTCATTGCAGAGCAAACGCGCGCAATTCATGGCGGCTCTTGAAGAGGCGATGGAGTACGGGCAGAAACTTCAGCGTGAGAAAGAGTCTGGCCAGGAGTCCCTCTTTGGATCAGACCAGATTGTCAATCAGAGTGGACGTGCATACGGCCAGCTTCCGGATCTTGAGGAATGGCCTGAAAATGTTCTGCTGACTAATGAGAAGGAATCGATCGGTTTTTACATTACCGGGCATCCGCTGGCACGCCACAGCGATGCTATCAAGCGTTTCAGTACATGTGACACGGCTGGTCTGATTGAGCGTGCTGATAAGGAAGAGGTCAGCGTCTGTGGCATTGTTACCGGCATCAAGCTGCTTAACACGCGCAAAGGGGATCGGATGGCTTTCGTGACCCTGGAAGATCTCAGCGGTTTTGTGGAGATGGTGGTTTTCCCGGAGACTTATACGAAAGCTGCAGATCTTTTGAACAGCGAGGAAGCTTTATTGGTTAAGGGTGCGGTAGATGTTGGCGAAGATGCCTGTAAAATACTGGTTAACGAAGTGCTGGCTCTCAAAGATGTTCAACAGCGCATGACTAAGCTGGTCCATTTCCGTTTGACCTCTCCCGGTCTGGAAGATCGGCAGTTGCGCTCTCTCAAGGAAATCATGGCGCGCTACCGCGGTGAATGTGGAGCACTGATTCATCTGGTTGTGCCCAATCGAAGTGAAACCGTGATATCATTACCGGATACACTACGTCTTCAGGCCAGTGATGAAATGATGGATGACGTCGAGAGGTTGTTCGGCTATAATGTCGTCACTTTTGAGTGAGTTTGACCACTTTACCTGGTCACCGACGAATTAACAGGAGCCTGTAAATGCAGTTTTTTTTAGATTTTGAAAAACCCCTGGTAGAGCTTGATCAGAAAATCAGGGAGCTTAGGGACTACTCAACAGATAGTGTTGACTTCTCGTCTGATATCAAGAAGTTGGAAAAGAAGTCTAATAAACTACGTGATGAAATATTCTCCAACTTGACCGGCGGGCAGCGTACCCAGCTTGCCCGCCATCAGGCTCGGCCTCACACCCACGATTACATCAAGCACATTTTTACCGACTGGTTTGAGGTCCACGGTGATCGCAACTATCGTGATGATCCGGCCTTGGTTTGTGGTTTTGCCAGATTGGATGGTGAGCCGTGTGTGGTTATCGGGCATCAGAAGGGGCGCGACACCAAGGAAAAAGTCTATCGGAATTTTGGTATGCCGAATCCGGAAGGTTATCGCAAGGCCTTACGCGTCATGCAGATGGCTGAGCAGTTTGGATTGCCGGTCTTCACTTTTGTCGATACGCCGGGGGCTTTCCCGGGCATCGGTGCTGAGGAACGCGGTCAGGCGGAAGCCATCGCCCGCAATCTGCGTGAGATGGCGGCCTTGACCGTGCCGATTATCGTTACAGTCACAGGTGAAGGTGGTTCCGGTGGCGCTTTGGCGATTGCTGTCGGCAACAAGGTGATGATGATGCAGTATTCTGTTTATGCTGTCATCTCGCCGGAAGGTTGTGCTGCAATCCTCTGGAACGATGGTGCTCGTGGCCCTGAGGCTGCTGAAGCCCTCAAGTTGACGTCCATGGATATCGATGCCCTTGGTATGATAATCGACGATGTTATTCCTGAACCGGATGGTGGCGCACACAATAATCATGTCGCTGCTGCTGCAACTTTGAAAGAATACCTCAAAAAGCATCTGGCTGAGCTGAAGAAGCTTTCAGCTGAAGAGTTGGTTGAGCAGCGTTACCAGAAATTCCGCGCTATGTCTGTCATCGAAAAGTAAGTCGATTTGTTTGGACAGTAAGATGTGAAGCTACGGGGACAGAATGCAAATTCTGTCCCCGTCTTATTTGTGCGCCAAGCGTGGCGCGTTGCGTGTAAGTGTATCGGATTGCAGCTATGCCTGACACCATAACTCCGCAAGTTGTCGGGTTGGGACAATGTTGTCTGGATCTTCTGGGACAGACAAACATTTATCCTGAACTTGATCAGAAGGCCGAACTAAGTTCATTGCTTGTGCAGGGTGGGGGACCGGTCGCTACGGCTTTGGTGACCCTCTCTCGATTGGGTGTGCCTGTGGCAATGGTTGGTGCGGTGGGCGACGACGAATTCGGCAGGCAAATTCGTGAAGGTCTGGTGGATGAGAGAGTCGACTGCACCTACCTCGCGCAATCTTCTGGCTCTTCCAGCCAGGTTGCTTTTATCTCTGTTGATGCCGAAGGTCATCGCAACATCTTCTGGCATCGCGGCACGGCTTCTCCGGCTGTGCCGAAATCATTTAAAGCTTTACTCTCCAACACTGTACGCATCCTGCATCTGGATGGTTTGCATCTTGAGCCGGCGATTGCCGCCGCAGAAATTGCTCGTAGCCTGAATGTTGTCACTGTTCTGGATGCAGGAACTTTTCGCCCCGGTATGGAAAGGCTGTTGCCGCTGATCGATCACCTTGTCGTGAGTGAAAAGTTCGCCCGTCAGACTCATAATGACCCAGAAATGGCCATTAAGCAGCTGGCTGATTACGGTGCGCAAACAATCACCATCACTTCTGGCAACTCAGGAAGTCTGAGTATGAGCGCTGCAGGCCAGACCTTTCGTCAACCAGCATTTAAGGTCGATACTGTCGATACTACTGGCTGTGGAGATGTTTTTCACGGTGGTTACATCTATGGGCTGTTACAGGCCTGGTCAATGCCGCAAACAGTTCGTTTTGCTGCCGCTTGCGCTGCGCTAAAAACCCGTGTTTTGGGTGGCAGGACAGCGATCCCAACGTTGCTTGAGGTGGAGAGCTTTCTCCGCAACCATGTCAACGAGGTTACTTGAAAATTGCCCCTGTTGACTTAACAACCCGCTTCTATTATCAATGGTTACATCATGAAACATATTTTATATTGTTCTCTCTTTCTGATGGTTCTACTTTTGGCTGCGTGCGGTACTCCGCCCCCTACCTATAAGGCCAGAGTCTCTGATGCACCATCTCAGTCCGTGAAGAAACCGACTCAAAGAGCTTATGAGGTGAACGGCGAACGCTATCAGCCGATACCTTCCGCAGACGGTTATAGCGAGAAGGGTCTTGCCAGCTGGTATGGGAAGAAATTCCACGGTCGCAAGACCAGTAATGGCGAAACTTATGACATGTATGCGATGACAGCGGCACATAAAACGTTGCCGATGAATGTCCATCTGAAGGTCACTAATCTTGATAATGGACGTTCGACGGTGGTGCGGGTCAATGATCGTGGTCCATTTGTCAGGAGCCGGATTATTGATCTTTCCTATTCCGCAGCCAAAGAGTTAGGCGTGGTTGGTCCGGGTACGGCGCCGGTACGTATTGAAGCTCTCGGCTATCGCGATGATGGTCGCATTGGAGCGAAGCCTCAATATAAGCAACTGGTCAGCTACGATGTTGGACCGTTCATGGTGCAGATTGGGGCATTCACTGTTAAAGAGAACGCCTACCGTCTGGCAGATAAGCTCAAGAATCAGTACGGCAGTTCGGTAGTGGCTGAAGGATGGGTGAATGGTCAGAAATTTTACCGGGTTCGCGTCGGCCTTTACGCGTCCATGGCGTTAGCCGACAATGCCCTGATACAAATCGAAACCAATGGCTACCCGAGCAGCTTCATCGTTGCCAAGTAATTCTGAAGGTCTTTCACCCTGAGGGGGGTTAATGCACGATTCCACCGATCAAAGAATAGAACATATCCTCTCTTACTCTCCTGCGATTATCTACGTGTGTAGAGCGGACGGAGACTTCGGGGCGACCTTTGTCAGCAACAACATCACCTCTATCTTTGGTTACTCAATAGAGGAGTGTCTCGATAATCCTGGCTTTTGGCGGGAGAATATTCACCCAGATGACTGTGAACGTGTTTTTGAAAGCTATGATGGCTTATTTGAAAAAGGCAGTCATATCCATGAGTACCGGTTTCGAAAAAAGGATGGCAGCTATCTTTGGATTCTAGATGAGTTAAAATTGATTCGTGATTCTGAAGGCAACCCGGTTGAAATAATTGGTTCCTGGCTGAACATTACTGAACGTAAAAAAACTGAGTCTGCGCTGATGGAAAGTGAAGCCCTTTTCCGCGCTTTTTTTGAGACGAATCCTGT
Source organism: Desulfuromonadales bacterium (assembly GCA_030640215.1). Classification (GTDB taxonomy): domain Bacteria; phylum Desulfobacterota; class Desulfuromonadia; order Desulfuromonadales; family BM103; genus M0040. The sequence continues at coordinate 5,530 of DAOWJU010000075.1, read as the reverse complement.
CGCGACGATCATTACATCTCCTTCTGGCCTTGTTCACATGGTCAATCCTGCATTTACAAATCGTACAGATTATACACCGGAAGAGGTCATTGGTCGCACGGCACAGGAGCTTGGCTTCTGGCGCAACTCTGTGGACCGTGAGCGAATGGTTACTGCTATCGTGGAGCATGGGTTTATCGACAACCTGGAGAGTTCTTTTTACGGTAAAGACAATCGGCCAATGATCTGCCTTATTTCCAGCCGTGCTATAGAACTTGGGGGCGAAACGCGGATCTTGAGTATTGTTGTTGATGTTACCGAGCAGAGGGCAGCTGAAGAGGTCCTGCGGAAACTTGATCAGGCCAAGAGCGATTTTATCTCGACTGCTGCGCATGAACTACGTACCCCGTTGATTGCTATTGTCGGCTATTCAGAATTACTTGAAAATTCAGGTTCTGGCCTCCTGACTGAAGAGCAAAAAGAGAGTTACCTCTCTATTATCCAAAGTAACGCAGAGGTCCTGAACCACCTGGTTGACGACCTGCTTGATGTCGGTCGTATCCAGATGGGCCGATCCCTTGGTGTCGTGTCTAAAGAGCATGATGTCGCCGCCATCATTAAAAAAGTCTCTGAGTCAATGAGAGTGAAAAGCCAACGTCACCAGATTATTGTTACTCACGTCAATCCACCACCGCAGACCATGTTGTTTGATGGCGGTCGCATTACCCAGGTTCTTTATAACTTGCTGAACAACGCGATCAAATACTCTCCTCAGGGTGGCACAATTAATATTCACACCATCACTGCTGAAGATAAAGTTACCGTTTCAATTATAGACCAAGGGCAGGGCATGACACCCCAGCAGGTCGAGCATGTCTTTGACCGGTTCTATCGGGCAGATCCTGAAAACAACAAAGCCAGCGGACTCGGTTTGGGGATGAGTATCGTTAAGCAAATCATTGCCGATCATGATGGTGAGCTCTCTGTTTATAGTAATCTTGGTGAAGGGACGACGGTCACCTTTACCTTGCCTGTCAAGTGAACGGATCTAATTATTTTCAACTTCTCACTTGACATAGCTGACCAGAACGGTAACATATAGCCAACAGAACATGATTCTTCATGTTTTACCTCCTAAGAGAAGCTCAAAACCCGTTGCCCCACAGTCACCCTCCTGGCTGTGGGGCTTTTTTTTGATTTTATTCTTGTTCTCAGCTTTTAGCCTAAACCGCGTTTTTTAAGTTCGTCCTGGACAAGCTTTTTTTGTGATGGGCTGAGACGCCTGGAAGCTAGCAGGTTTTTTACATCAGGTGTGCGCAACTGGGGGAGAAAGAGGGTGAACCAGATCGCAGGTGTGCGTCGGTTCTTAAGGATGGCGAGCCTTAAATTGGGCCGTGTTTTCCATTTGGCATGCCTTGCGATAATTGAAATAGTCTCTGCAGATGATGTCGCGCCGTTGATGAACTGCAGAATAGCCACTTCACGTAGACGTGGGCTGCCAAGGCAAATTTCAACCAGGCCGGGTTCCCCTCCCTTAAGGATCTCGCCAACAACAGTCGTTGTCGCCCGACGAGCTAAAGTCATCTTGTTGCCCAGTTCTGTGGTCGGCAGACGTTGCAGAATGGCACGCTCGGCGCCGAATTTCTGGTCCGGTGTCACGCCTGGAATCAAGCAGAGATCAACCAGCTCAAAGAGGTGCAGGTGTGGTAAGAGAGCGAGTGCAACCGGTCCGGGTGTGCCGGGGTTTTTCACCAGTGCGACCTGTAGACGATGACTGCCTTTGGCTATTTCCAGTTGGTATATGGATTTGAGCAGATCTTCACTGAGGTCGCGACGTTTGAGCAGGGCCAGGAGATGATCTTCATTCAGGAACTGGTTCTTCAAGGCTGAACGCAGAACCAGCATTTCCGGGTCCAGCAGAACCTGAAAGAGCTCGTCGCTGGTTGCAGTCAGGGCCTTGTAGAGTCGTTTGCCCTGCTCGACGTCAATTTTGGCTGAGCGGTATTCTTCGGCCATTTTTTACAATGCAACCTGACTTTAATAATGGAGCCTGGAGAGAAACCGTCAATGTCCTGGGACACCATCGTTGCGCAGGTACTCGCCAAGAAAGTCTGTCTTGAAGCTGGTATAGTCATTGGCTTCGATGGCGGCACGCGCACCGGCGACCATGTCGAGATAAAAATGCACATTGTGAATTGCGGCCAGAGTCGCTGAGAGAACTTCGTTGGCATTGAAAAGGTGGTGTAGATAGGCCCTGGTGAAGTTACTGCAACAGTAGCAACTGCATGAGGTGTCGACAGGGTAGAAGTCACGACGGTAGCGTTTATTAGTCAGACGGATCTTGCCGCGCCTGGTAAAAAGAGTGGCGCTGCGGGCATAACGGGTCGGGATGACGCAGTCGAACATATCCATGCCGCGCTCGATGCTTTCCAGAATGTCTTCAGGCAAGCCGACGCCCATCAAATATCTGGGTTTGTCCTCGGGCAAGAAGGGCTCGGTGTAGTCAACGACTTTTTTGAGCAGTTCCAACCCCTCGCCGACACTGACACCGCCGACAGCGTAACCGGGAAAATTCATCTCTGTGAGAGCCTGCGCACAATCGCGGCGCAGATCGTCGTAAACACTCCCCTGGACTATGCCAAAAAGAGCCTGGTCCTCGCGAGCATGTGCCTTGAGACATTGTTCTGCCCAACGCAGGGTCTTGCCAATTGATTTGCGGGCATAATCATGGGTGGCCGGATAGGGGATGCATTCATCGAAAGCCATGATGATGTCGGCCCCGAGACGGTTCTGAATACTGGTCGCTTCTCCCGGGCCGAGAAAGATGCGGTCCCCATTGATCTCATGCTTAAAAAAGACCCCGGTGTCGGTGATCTCCTTTTTGGGTAGTGAGAAGACCTGGAAACCACCGCTGTCAGTCAAAATCGGCTTGGGCCAGTTCATGAACTTATGCAATCCACCGGCTTTCTCAACTAGCCCTTCACCCGGCTTGAGATGCAGGTGGTAGGTGTTGGAGAGAATAATCTGTGCACCAGCGTCATCAACTTGCGCCGGAGTCATCGCTTTAAGGGCGCCATGAGTTCCGACTGGCATAAAGATAGGTGTCTCAATGACGCCGTGCGGAGTGGTTACACGGCCACGGCGGGCGCGGGTTTTTTGATCTTTGGTAAGTAATTCAAATTTCAGCATGATATGTTAATCTTCTCTGGTGCAAAGGTTGCAGATAGTATTGTTGCAGTCAGTATCATTTCAGTCAGTATTAATGTCATATGATTTATTTGCAACGTGATTTAAATGACAACTTATTCTCAATGGTAACCGTGTTGACTAACGGACTTTAACAGAAGTGTACTAGGACTACAACATCCTGCAATGGTCGCTGACAATGATTTTCTGATACCGGTCTGGCCGGAAGCATTACAACATGTCGATGTTGTCAAGGCGCGTTTCACCCTCGACTTCACATCGCCATGCTACCTGCAACCTGCGGACTTCCTGGCGCTTGGGCGTGTCTTAAGGTTGGCGGGTAGGCAAGCGCTTGATTCACACGATGCCGCTGCAATCCAACAGTGGCAGGCTCTTTTTCAACCAGCCTTGAGTGATGACCCGGTTGCCCGGCGCAAATTCCAGAAACCAGCACCAGCCTTTGTCGTCAGCATGCCGGTTATGCGGAAAAAATTATTTTCTGCCGGGGAGAAACTTGAGTTAGAGGTGCTCTTTATCGTCACAAGCCTACCGTTAATTCACAATTTTCTACGTAGCCTTATCCATCTTGGCCGCTTGGGACTGGTTGCTGGTAAAGGGCAATTTGAAGTGTCGGAGGTGCACAGCGGGGGGACTGGTGATTCAGAATGCCTGGCCTGGCGTCATAATGAACCTCTTGAGTCATTATCCTGCTCCGTTCTGTCCTTGGCCTGGTTGTTACAAGAGCAACAAATTGCACGCAGCGTAACTCTGGAGTTCGTAACGCCAACGCGTCTTATGGTTGAGGGTAAACCCCTCCGAAAACCAGCTTTTTCACAAGTCTTTCCGTTTATGCTGCGTCGTATTACGTCCATGCTTCATGCACACAGTGGCGTCGAGGTGCTTGATGACCCGACACACCTGCTTGCACTAGTGCGTGAGATTCAGGTCGTCGAATCCAGACTTCGTTGGCATGACTGGCGTCCTTTAAGCGGACAACAGGGGCTGGTGGTGGGTGGCTTTGTCGGTGAAATGGTTATTGACGGGCAATCATTGGATGAAATCTTTTGGGTCTTGGCAGTCGCTTCACTCTTTGGTCTTGGTAAAGGGGCAACCTATGGTGCCGGTCGTTTTGTCATTAGTTCATGAGTGCTGTTGCTGGCATTCAAATGGCTGTTATAATTAGGCAAACTACTGGAATCCGGGAGGTGCTACTATGACAGATGCATGGGAAGAACGAAAAAAGGCTTTGGAGAACAAGTATTTTCACGATCTGGAAACAGAGCTGATTGAGAAGATCAAGGCGACAACCCGTGAAAAGCTGGTTCGCCAGTACTGTCGTGGTCGTTGCCCGAAATGTGGGGATCCGATTGAACCAATCGATTTCAGAGGAGTCCCTATGGATAAATGCTTTGGTTGTGGAGGCGTTTGGATGGGGCCTAATGATCTGAGAATCCTTTCTGAAAAAGATCACCGAACATGGTTTGACCGCTGGTTTAAAGAAACGGAAGATGCCGCGGAAAACTCTTGAACCTTTAAAGGAATCTGACAAACCTTAACCAGGATTGATATGCAATTTACCCTCATCCGTTACATTCTGATCAGTTTTCTGGTGGCAACCGCTGGTTTCATGCTGTCGTGTCTGGTTGCTCTCTCATCCCTCGAACAAGTTGCTGCGCAACTGGAAAATTCTGATATTGTTGCGACCTTGGAGCTAATCCGTAGTCGTCAGTTTGTTGTTATGGTCCTTGGTCTGGCTGGATTGTTTGGTGGTTTGATCGGTATGGCTTTTGCCGCGCACCAGGCTGCCAGAATCGTGGATCGTTTACGTCAGGCAACAAAGCATCTAGGCGATGTCGTTCTTGACGAAATGTCGCCAAGTGAATTTCTTACAGCGAGTGATGGACTGGACCGGGAAATCCAGGAGATGATGCTGAAAATCAAGGATAGCCAGCAGCGCTACCTTGATGCCAGCCCATTGACTCGCTTACCTGGCAATCTGGCTATTGAACAAGTTCTCAAGGGTAAGATGGATCAAGGTGAAAAGTTTGCTCTTTGTTATATCGACCTTGATGATTTTAAGGCATTTAATGATAAGTACGGTTATGCCAAGGGTAGCGATCTGATCAAGATGACCGGTGAAGTTCTCTACCGGGCCAAAGACAAATATGCTGAGCAACAGGATTTTGTCGGTCATATCGGTGGTGATGATTTTGTTTTGATCACATCTCCTGATGGAGCAGAACAAGTGTGCCAGGCGATCATCAGCGAATTTGACCGGCTGATTCCTGAGTATTATGCTGAGGAGGACCGTAGCAATGGTTTTATTGAAGGGATTGACCGTTATGGAGTGAAGAGGCGTTTCTCG
>DAOWJU010000210.1 GCA_030640215.1 Desulfuromonadales bacterium | reverse complement strand
TCGCTGACAACACCAGCGCCAACAGTACGGCCACCTTCGCGGATTGCGAAGCGCAACTCTTTATCCATGGCGATCGGCGTGATCAGCTCTACGGTGACGCCAATATTGTCGCCAGGCATGACCATCTCGGTCCCTTCCGGAAGCTCGACAATCCCGGTCACATCCGTTGTACGGAAGTAGAACTGAGGACGATAACCTTTGAAGAAAGGAGTATGACGACCGCCCTCTTCCTTGGTCAGGATGTAAGCTTCAGCTTTGAACTTGGTGTGCGGAGTGATGCTGCCCGGCTTCGCCAGGACCTGACCACGCTCGATCTCTTCACGCTTGACACCGCGCAGAAGAATACCGCAGTTATCACCAGCCCGACCTTCGTCCAGAAGCTTACGGAACATTTCAACACCGGTTACGACTGATTTGGTGGTCTCTTTCATGCCGACGATTTCGATATCTTCACCAACCTTGATGATACCGCGCTCGACACGACCCGTAGCAACTGTGCCACGACCGGAGATCGAGAAAACGTCTTCGACAGGCATCAGGAACGGACGATCAATCGCCCGCTCAGGCTCAGGAATGTAAGCGTCAACCTGACGCATCAGTTCCAGAACCGGCTCGCAGGCAGCGCAGCCATCTTTACCGCAGCCGCATTCCAGGGCCTTCAGAGCACTACCGGGGATGATAGGAAGATCGTCACCTGGGAAATCGTAGGAGGAGAGCAGTTCACGAATCTCCATATCTACCAGTTCCATCAACTCTTCGTCATCAACCATGTCGGCTTTGTTCAAGAAGACCACCATGGCAGGGACACCAACCTGACGAGCAAGCAGGATGTGCTCACGAGTCTGGGGCATCGGGCCATCAGCAGCAGATACGACCAGGATAGCGCCGTCCATCTGGGCAGCACCGGTGATCATGTTCTTGACGTAGTCAGCATGACCCGGGCAGTCAACGTGAGCATAGTGACGGTTCTCCGTCTCGTACTCGACGTGGGCCGTGGCAATCGTGATACCGCGCTCACGTTCCTCAGGAGCGTTGTCGATTTGGTCGAACGCTTTGAACTCAGCGCCGCCCCTAGAAGCCAGCACGTTAGTGATTGCTGCCGTCAGGGTCGTCTTGCCGTGGTCAACGTGACCGATTGTCCCGATGTTGACATGCGGTTTAGTCCGCTCAAACTTGGCTTTGGCCATTGGTCTATCTCCTTATTATCACTTACTAAAAACTTACTGTATCAGCCCTTGGTTTTGCTGATAATCTCTTCAGCAATTGCCTTGGGAACCTGGTCATAATGATCAAAGGTCATCGTGTAGGTTGCACGGCCCTGAGTCGAACTGCGCAAATCAGTCGCATAACCAAACATGTTAAACAATGGGACGTGGGCGTTAACAACCTGGGCACCACCGCGGGCCTCCATGCCGGAGACACGACCGCGTCGGCTGCTCAAGTCGCCCATAACCTCGCCCAAATACTCCTCAGGGAGGACAACTTCGACGGCCATAACCGGCTCAAGCAGAACAGGCTTGGCTTTGGCTGCACCCTCTTTAAGTCCCAGAGAACCAGCAATCTTAAATGCCATTTCGTTTGAGTCTACGTCATGATAAGAACCATCAAAACAGGTGACCCGGATATCAACCAAGGGGAAACCAGCCAGGATACCATTCTTGGCAGCCTGTTCAGCACCAGCCCCAACCGATGAGATATATTCACGGGGGATAACACCGCCCTTGATTGCGTCAATGTACTCAAAACCACTACCGGGCTTCAAGGGCTCAAGACGAAGCCAGCAATCGCCGTATTGACCGCGACCGCCCGACTGACGGACAAACTTACCCTGAACCTCGACAGTCTTAGTAATAGACTCGCGGTACGCGACCTGAGGTGCACCGATATTCGCTTCAACCTTGAACTCGCGCTTCATACGATCGACGATGACTTCCAGATGTAACTCTCCCATACCGGAGATAATCACCTGACCGGTCTCTTCATCTGTACGTACGCGCAGAGAGGGGTCTTCGTGCACCAATTTACCGAGGGCATGACCCATCTTTTCCTGGTCACTCTTAGTCTTCGGCTCAACAGCAATATGAATAACAGGTTCGGGAAATTCTATCGACTCAAGAATACAAGGGTTCTTGGCATCACAAAGAGTATCGCCGGTCGTCGTATGCTTCAAACCAACAGCAGCGGCAATATCGCCAGCGTAAACCTCTTTAATCTCTTCACGCTTATTGGCGTGCATCTTCAAAAGACGTCCGAAGCGCTCCTTCTTGCCCTTGGTCGCATTTACGACATGGGCACCAGTTTCAGCAACACCGGAATAAACGCGGAAGAAAGTCAATTGGCCGACGAAAGGGTCAGTCATAACCTTGAACGCCAGTGCAGAGAATGGACTCTTGTCATCAGCAGGACGAGTCAAATCCTCCATGGTGTCAGGATCGACACCGGTGATTGCGGGGACGTCCAACGGGGAAGGCATGTAGTCGATAACAGCGTCGAGCAGAGTCTGCACACCCTTGTTCTTAAATGCAGAGCCACAGAAGACCGGGTTGATCAGGAGAGCTGTGGTTGCACGGCGAACACCGGACTTGATCTCTTCGATGCTCAGCTCCTCACCACCAAGATACTTCTCCATCATCTCATCATTATGAGAGCTGACTTCTTCCAGCATGAACTCGCGGGCAGCCTCAGCATCAGCCAGCAAATCAGCCGGGATGTCCATCACTTCGTAATTAGCACCAAGCGCCTCATCGTCCCAGATAATCGCTTTCATCTCGACGAGATCAATAACACCACGGAAGAGGTCTTCCTGACCGATCGGCAACTGCAGAGGAACAGGATTAGCACCAAGACGGTCACGCATCATCTCAACGCCACGAGTAAAATCGGCACCGACACGGTCCATCTTGTTAATAAATGCAATACGAGGCACGCCGTACTTGTCAGCTTGACGCCAGACAGTTTCCGACTGAGGCTCAACGCCGCCGACAGAGCAAAAAACTGCAACAGAACCGTCGAGCACACGCAGGGAGCGCTCTACTTCAATAGTAAAATCAACATGACCAGGGGTATCTATGATATTGACGCGGTGATCATCCCAGAAACAGGTCGTTGCTGCAGATGTGATCGTAATGCCACGCTCCTGCTCCTGCTCCATCCAGTCCATAGTGGCAGCGCCATCATGAACTTCACCGATCTTGTGGGAAACGCCAGTGTAATAAAGAATACGCTCGGTGGTGGTTGTTTTACCGGCATCAATGTGAGCCATAATGCCGATATTACGTGTATTTTCAAGTGATACTTTGCGAGCCACAGCAGTTCTTCCTCCGCCTTACCAGCGATAATGCGCGAAGGCTTTATTAGCTTCGGCCATACGATGAGTATCTTCACGTTTCTTAACAGAAACACCGCGATTACCGGCTGCATCCATAAACTCAGAGGCGAGGCGCTCTTCCATGGTTTTCTCACCACGACCACGAGAATAGTTAACCAGCCAGCGAATGGCCAGGGCATTACGACGCTCGGAACGAACCTCGACAGGAACCTGGTAGGTAGAGCCACCGACGCGACGGGACTTAACCTCAACAACCGGACGAACATTCTCGACAGCCTTTTTAAAGACCTCGACCGGATCATCGCCAGTGCGCTCTTCGATAAGATCAAAAGCACCGTAAACAATACGTTCAGCAGTACTCTTCTTACCACCAAGCATTAAAGCATTAACAAACTTGGCCACCATACGGTCGTGGAATTTTGGATCAGGCAGGATAACCCGCTTGGCTACTTCTCTTCTTCTCGGCATAACGTCCTCTTCGTATCTCTATGTTACTTGGGCCGCTTGGCACCATATTTGGAACGCGACTTCTTACGGTCCTTAACAGCCGCCAGGTCAAGTGCCCCTCGAACGATCGTATAACGAACACCCGGAAGGTCTTTGACTCGACCACCACGAACCAGAACCACTGAGTGCTCCTGGAGGTTATGGCCGACACCCGGGATATAGGAGGTAATAACCATCCCATTGGTCAGACGGACACGAGCAACCTTACGAAGCGCCGAGTTAGGCTTCTTCGGGGTTGTAGTGTACACACGAGTACAAACGCCACGCTTTTGGGGGTTACCCTTCAGCGCAGGTGTTGTCGACTTAACTTGCTTTTTTTCGCGACCTATACGGATCAACTGATTGATCGTCGGCATCGAATCACTCCCGATTTTTGCGTATTCATGACGTTGAAAGAACAGGTTTTCTCAGAGGAGAAAACTCGCCGAACTTACCAAAGCGAGTCTCCCCTGTCAAGAACTTATTACAGCTAATATCTTTTTTTTATTGCTCAGCAAAAAAACTATTCTGAGCCAGTATCTTCACTCTCTTCGACCGGAGCAGCAACCACTGTTTCGGCAACAGCCTCTTCGTTATTCTCTGCGTCCTCGTCGATCTCTTCAACCACCGGCAAGCGCTCTTCCGGTTCCTCTATCAAGAGTTTCGCACTACGGTATTTAGAAACCCCGGTTCCAGCTGGGATCAGACGACCCATGATGACATTTTCCTTGAGGCCACGTAAGCCATCCCTTTTACCCTGAATTGCTGCCTGGGTAAGAACCTTGGTGGTCTCCTGGAAAGAAGCTGCAGAGATAAAGGATTCTGTCGATAGCGAGGCCTTTGTGATGCCGAGCATGAGAGGCTCACCTACGGCTGGCAAACCACCGTCTGCCAGAACGCGCTGGTTTTCAACATCAAACTGCCAACGCTCCACAGAATCATCAGCCAGGAAGCGGGTGTTGCCAACGGTTTTAATTTTAACCCGACGCAACATCTGGCGAACAATGACTTCGATATGCTTGTCATTGATTTTAACACCCTGCAGGCGGTAGACCTCCTGGACTTCATCGACCAGGTATTTGGCTAACTCTTTTTCGCCAAGGACACTCAGGATGTCGTGCGGGTTCCTTGAGCCATCCATGAGAGACTCACCAGCACGCACGAAATCTCCTTCGTGCACACTAATATGCTTTCCTTTCGGAATCAGATACTCTTTGGGCTCACCGATTTCCGGTGTAACCACGACCTTGCGCTTGCCTTTGGAGTCCTTACCGAAGGCAATGACACCATCAATCTCGCTAATAACTGCAAACTCTTTCGGCTTACGAGCTTCAAAGAGCTCCGCTACGCGCGGCAGACCACCGGTGATGTCCTTGGTTTTAGTGGTTTCGCGCGGGATCTTGGCGAGGATATCGCCAGCGCTGACTATCATGTCTTCCTGGACAACGATGTTGGCACCGACCGGCATCATACAGCGCTGAGCAGTCTTGTTGCTCTCGTCTTTAATTGAAACACGAGGGCGTTTGTCAATGGACTTGGATTCGATGATGACTTTACGGGACAGTCCCGTCACATCATCAACCTGCTCCTCTACGGTCAAGCCCTCTACCAAGTCACCGAAACGAACCTTACCGGAAGCTTCCGACAGAATTGGCATGGTGAAGGGGTCCCATTCCGCAAGGACCATTCCTTTGGTGACAGCGCCACCCTCACCGATCATCAGACGAGCACCATAGACAACGCCATAACGCTCGCGTTCACGACCGGTCTCATCCTCAACAGCAACTTCAGCGTTGCGGTTCATGACGATCAGGGAACCTTCGCTGTTTTTAGCAGTGGTCAGATTGATGAATTTGAGAGAACCTTCGGAACGAGCCTCAAGAGCAGTCTGTTCCGCCTGACGCGAAGCAGTACCACCGATGTGGAAAGTCCGCATGGTGAGCTGGGTTCCCGGCTCGCCGATCGACTGCGCTGCAATAACACCGACAGCCTCGCCGAGGTTGACGACATGGCCGCGGGCCAGGTCGCGGCCATAACAGGACGCGCAGATACCACGGCGGCTCTGGCAGGTCAGCACCGAGCGAATCTTGACCTTCTCGATACCAGCTTCCTCAATCTTCAGAACCAGCGCTTCATCAAGCTCCTGATTGTCCTCAACGAGAACTTCATCCGTAACCGGATCAACGATATCTTCCAGGGCTGTACGACCGAGAATCCGGTCGCCCAACGGCTCGATAACTTCACCGCCCTCAATCAGGGAGCTGATGTTGATGCCATCCAGAGTGCCACAATCTTCTTCCATGATGATTGCGTCCTGTGCGACGTCAACCAGGCGGCGGGTGAGGTAACCTGAGTTAGCGGTCTTAAGCGCTGTATCGGCCAAACCTTTACGCGCACCGTGAGTCGAGATGAAGTACTGCAGAACCGTAAGGCCTTCGCGGAAGTTAGCCGTGATCGGCGTCTCAATAATCGAGCCGTCCGGCTTAGCCATCAAACCACGCATACCAGCCAACTGGCGAATCTGCTGGTTGCTGCCACGAGCACCTGAATCCGCCATCATATGAATCGGGTTAAAAGAAGGCACCTTAACCTGCTCGCCTTCAGGAGAAGTGACCGTCTCAACGGCCAGCTTGGAAAGCATGGTCTGAGCGATATCTTCGGTGCATTTGGCCCAGATGTCGATGACCTTGTTATAACGCTCACCGTCGGTAATCAAGCCTTCAGTGTATTGCTGCTGAATCTCACTGACCTCTTCAACCGAGGCCGAGATGAAGGCTTCCTTCGACTCAGGAATGACCATGTTATCCAGACAGATAGAAACACCCGCAATCGTGGAGAAGCGGAAGCCGGTCTCTTTAATCTTGTCAGCCAGAATAACGGTTTCCTTGTTACCGGCAAAACGGAAGCAGACATCAATCAGATCACCGACGTTCTTCTTGTTCATCACCCGGTTAACATAGGAATATGGGATAGATTCAGGGATGACTTCGCGCAGTATAATCCGGCCAACTGTCGTTTCAACAATTTCCGGATCCTGGCCAATGGCAGGCACCATGCGAACCTTAATTTTAGCCTGCAGGTCAGCCTCTCCAGCATCATAGGCCATGCGAACTTCTTCAGAAGAAGCGAAAATAGTATTTTCACCCTTTACAAAGAGACGCTCACGGGTCATGTAGTAAAGGCCCAGGACCATATCCTGTGATGGCACAATAATCGGCTTACCATTGGCAGGCGACAATATATTATTGGTGGACATCATCAAGACCCGGGTCTCAATCTGGCTTTCCACCGAGAGCGGCAAGTGAACCGCCATCTGGTCGCCGTCAAAGTCGGCGTTGAATGCCGCACAGACCAGCGGATGCAACTGAATGGCCTTGCCTTCGATAAGAACCGGCTCAAAAGCCTGAATACCGAGACGGTGCAGGGTTGGGGCACGGTTCAGCATCACCGGATGTTCCTTGATAACCTCTTCAAGGACGTCCCAGACTTCCGGACGCTCACGTTCAACCAGCTTTTTGGCACTCTTGATCGTCGTACAAAAGCCATGCTCTTCAAGCTTGTTGTAGATAAACGGCTTGAACAACTCAAGAGCCATTTTTTTCGGCAGACCACACTGGTGCAGCCTCAATTCAGGGCCGACAACGATAACTGATCGACCAGAATAATCGACACGCTTACCGAGCAGGTTCTGGCGGAAACGACCGCCCTTCCCCTTGAGCATATCGGAGAGAGACTTGAGCGGGCGCTTGTTTGGTCCGGTAATTGCGCGACCGCGACGACCATTATCAAAGAGAGCGTCAACCGACTCCTGCAGCATGCGTTTTTCGTTGCGGACAATAACTTCAGGGGCCCGTAGTTCCATCAGGCGCTTGAGACGATTGTTACGGTTAATAACCCGGCGGTAGAGATCATTGAGGTCAGATGTGGCAAAGCGACCGCCATCAAGAGGCACCAGGGGTCGCAATTCAGGCGGCAGGACCGGGATGGTTTCAAGGATCATCCACTCCGGGCGATTGCCACTGTTTATGAAGGCGTCAGCAACCTTAAGGCGCTTGGCAACTTTCTTGCGCTTCGCTTCACTGGTCGCTTCGATCATGTCGAGGCGCAGAGAAGTCGTCAATTCTTCAAGATCAAGATCGGACAAAAGCTCGCGAACAGCCTCTGCACCCATGCCGACAGTAAATTGGCCTGCATGCTCTTCCATCGCCTCGCGATATTTTTCTTCTGAAAAGATCTGACCGGTCTCAAGATCGCTCTCGCCCTTGTCAAGCACGATATAGGCCTCAAAGTAGAGGATCCGCTCGAGCTCTTTAAGGGTCATGTCAAGCAAAGTCGCAATCCGGCTCGGCAGTGACTTGAGAAACCAGATATGAGCCACCGGACAAGCCAGATCAATGTGACCCAGACGCTCACGGCGAACCTTACTCGGGATAACTTCGACACCGCATTTTTCGCAAACGATGCCACGGTGCTTCATGCGCTTGTATTTGCCGCAATTACACTCATAGTCTTTGGTTGGGCCAAAGATTTTGGCGCAGAAGAGGCCATCACGTTCCGGCTTAAAGGTCCGGTAGTTGATCGTTTCAGGCTTCTTTACCTCGCCAAAAGACCTTTCTCTGATCTTCTCTGGAGAAGAGATAGAGAGGCGAATAGAGTTAAAGTTCAAAGGATCTTTCGGCCGTTCAAAAAGGCTGTAAATATCTTCCAAGACGCATCCTCCTTTTCAGGATGGGGGTTCGCTGCAGTATCAGTCCTCTTCCAGCAACTCGACATCGAGACAGAGTGCCTGAAGTTCTTTAATAAGGACGTTGAACGATTCCGGGAGACCGGCTTCAAGGGTATGTTTGCCCTTAACGATCGCCTCGTAGATCCGGGTTCGGCCAGCCACGTCATCAGACTTGACTGTCAGGAATTCCTGTAGCGCATGAGCGGCGCCATAAGCTTCCATAGCCCAGACCTCCATCTCACCAAGGCGCTGTCCGCCGAATTGGGCTTTACCGCCCAGTGGTTGCTGGGTGACCAAACTGTATGGACCTATGCTACGGGCATGAATCTTATCGTCGACCAGATGGTGCAGTTTAAGCATATACATAATGCCGACAGTAACCTTCTCCTTGAAGGCGTCCCCGGTACAACCGTCGTACAGGGTCATCTGACCACTTCTTGGCATGCCAGCACGCTCCAGCTCATCTTTGATCTGGCTTTCATGGACACCTTCAAAAACCGGTGATGCCATAGGAACGCCCCTGCTTAGACGACGGGCCAGGCTCAGTACATCCTCATCATCCAACTCATCGATAAAGGTGTTCAGCTCCTTATTGCCATAGACGTCCTTGATCTGCTTACGCAGCCGCTTTGGCTCCAACATTTCGTCCATGGTCGCCTGAATCTGCTCACCCAGACCACGCGCAGCCAGACCGAGGTGAATCTCCAGAATCTGACCGACGTTCATACGAGACGGAACGCCCAGTGGGTTGAGGACGATCTCAACCGGCGAGCCATCTTTGCGGTAAGGCATGTCCTCTTCCGGCAAGATGCGCGAAAGGACACCCTTGTTACCATGACGACCGGCCATTTTATCACCAACAGAGAGCTTCCGTTTAATGGCAATATAGACCTTGACCATCTTGATCACACCCGGAGGCAGATCGTCGCCACGCTTAAGTTTTTCGATCTTGTCAGCGAAGACAGTTTTGATGATCTCTTCACGCTCGCTCAGACGCCTGACCGTTTCGTTTACTTTACTTTCGGTCTCTTCATTAGCCAGAGAGAGCTCACGCCAGAGGCTGAAGGGAATTGACTCCAGTGCATTGTCGGTAATCTTACGGCCTTTGGGCAGCAAGGTTTTGCCATCACGGTCCTTGACCGGAGCAGAGACTGTCTGACCATTCAGCAGCGTTGCCAGCTTGCGCTGGGAAGAGTCACGAATGATGCGGATTTCGTCATTCTGGTCCTTGAGCAACTTGTCAATCTCAGTCTGCTCAATGAACTCAGTCCGGGCGTCCTTGTCCAGCCCTTTGCGGGAGAAGACCCGGGCACCAATGACGACGCCCTCAACCCCCGGCGGTACACGCAAGGAGGTATCACGGACATCACCAGCTTTTTCGCCGAAGATCGCACGCAGAAGCTTTTCTTCAGGAGAGAGCTGAGTCTCACCCTTCGGCGTGATCTTGCCAACCAGGATATCGGTCGGCTTGACTTCAGCACCAATCCGGATAATGCCACTCTCGTCGAGGTCTCGCAAAGCATCCTCTCCGAGGTTGGGAATATCATCGGTAATCTCTTCTTTGCCCAGTTTGGTATCACGGGCAACACACTCAAACTCCTCAACGTGGATTGAGGTGTAGCGGTCTTCCTTGACCAACTTTTCAGAGATCAGGATCGAGTCTTCGAAGTTGTAGCCGCCCCAGGGCATGAAAGCGACCAGGACATTTTGTCCAAGAGCCAGCTCGCCCCACTGAGTGGAGGGCCCGTCAGCGATAATTTCACCGCGCTTAACCTCGTCGCCCACCTTAACAATAGGCTTCTGGTTAAGGCAGGTATTCTGGTTAGAACGAATGAACTTAATCAAGTTGTAAATAGCAACACCGGTACCGGTCTCATCGACTTCGTTATCGTCGATTTTAACAACAATACGACCCGCATCAACGCTTTCAACAACACCGTCATGCCGCGCAACCACGGCAGAACCGGAGTCATGGGCAACAATGCGCTCCATACCAGTGCCGACCAGTGGAGCGTCTGCACGCAACAGCGGCACAGCCTGGCGCTGCATGTTGGACCCCATCAGGGCACGGTTAGCATCGTCATTTTCGAGGAACGGGATGAGAGCAGCAGCGACTGAGACCAGCTGCTTCGGTGAAACATCCATCAGTCCGATTTCGTCCCGGTTGACCAGCATGAACTCGCCGTTTTTCCGGGCATTAACCAGATCGTTAATAAAATTGTTCTTTTTATCGAGAGGCGCATTCGCCTGAGCGATGGCATGGCCCTCTTCTTCAAGTGCTGAAAAATACTGAATTTCAGAGGAGACCTTGCCGTCCTTGACAATCCGGTAAGGAGTTTCAACGAAACCATGGACATTGATCCGAGCGTAGGTCGACAACGAGGCAATCAGACCGATGTTCGGGCCTTCCGGAGTCTCAATCGGACAGACACGACCGTAGTGCGTCGGGTGTACGTCACGAACCTCAAAACCGGCACGCTCACGGGTCAGGCCGCCAGGTCCAAGAGCAGAGAGCCGACGTTTGTGGGTGATCTCAGAAAGTGGATTGGTCTGATCCATGAACTGGGAAAGCTGACTCGAGCCGAAGAACTCCTTAACGACTGCCGAAACCGGCTTGGAGTTGATCAGGTCGTGAGGCATCAGGCTATCCACTTCCTGCAAGCTCATGCGCTCCTTGATGGCGCGCTCCATACGTACCAGGCCAACCCGATACTGGTTCTCAAGCAGCTCACCGACAGCACGTACGCGGCGATTGCCAAGATGATCAATGTCATCGATTTTGACCGGCAGGCTGCGAACAGTGCCCTTATCGTCTTCAACATTCCAGGTATGCACACCGTTACGCAGATCGATCAGGTAGCGGACTACTTCAAGGATGTCTTCCTTGGTCAGGGTGGTAACTTCGAGAGGCAGCTTTAAAGCAAGCTTGTGGTTCAGCTTGAGACGACCGACAGTCGAAAGGTCGTAGCGCTCTTCATTAAAGAAAAGGCTCGAAAAGAGTGCATCGGAACTCTTGAGCGTTGGTGGATCACCGGGACGCAGGCGTCGATAAATCTCAACCTTGGCCTCTTCTGGTGAATTTACTTTATCCTGCAGCAAGGTGTCGCGCAGGAAAGGTCCGACAAACTGGTTGTCGATAAAAAGAATTTTAAAATTGTTAATGCCGCGTTTGCC
>DAOWJU010000284.1 GCA_030640215.1 Desulfuromonadales bacterium | reverse complement strand
GTTGGTGATCAGATGAGTCAGGCCTTTGCCACTGAGCTCATACAAGAGTGGTCTGAGAGCTCTGCGCAAGTCTCCTCAGTGCAGGGTTTGGCCAAGGTCAAGGTGCACAGTCCTGAAAAATCGATGAATGGCACCCAGGTCATTCTGGCCGAAAAGCCTGATCGACTGCGCGCGGAAACTTTAAGCCTCTTCGGTTCGCCTGTGTTGCTGTTGGCTGCCGATGGTGAGAGGCTTGGGGTATTACTCCCCACCCGCAATATTTATTACACCGGGGCAGCGTCACCGGCTAATCTGGGTCGCTTTATACGCATCCCTTTGCGTTTGTCTGACCTGGTCAGCGTCCTGCTCTACCAGCCGCCGATGATTGATGCCCGGAGCGAAAAGGCTTTCGAGTTGGAAGAAGGTGGTTGGCTGCTCATACGTAGCGGGTCGTCGCGTCATCAGGAATTGACCTTCAACAGTGATCGCCAACTCGTTGAAGTGAGTTACTTTGATCGTGACAAGCTGTTGCTGAAGATAACTTATGGGAAGTTTGGCGAAGCAGGGGATCGTTTCCCACTCTTTTTTGGCATCGAACTTCCTGGGCAGAAAACCACGGCCAGTCTCGAATTCTCAGATCCGGAGACAAATGGTAAACTGAAAGCCGGGATCTTTCAATTGACACCTCCGGCGGGTGTGACGATTGTCTTTTTAGATGAAAAATAGTGCGCGGTCGCAGGCGTTGCTCTTGAATGAGACTGTACCTGGCTGCTTCAACAAGGAGTAAATAGTGAGATTCCTCTTTATCGTTCTGTTCTTTCTGCTGGTCGGCTGTGAGCAACAACAGCAGTCGGTGATGCCTGCTGAGGGTGACGCAGCGAAAGCGGTTCACGGTGATACTTTCATCGAGGCGTCGATCGGCGAACCTAATAACCTGCTGCCAGTGCTTGCGTCCGACTCGGCCTCAAGTGATATCAACCGCCTGGTCTACAATGGCCTGATACGCTACGACAAAAATCTGCAGCTTGAGGGTGAACTGGCTGAATCCTGGGAGATCTCCGAGGACAATCTTTCCTTTACCTTCCATCTACGCAAAGATGTAACCTGGCATGATGGCACTCCATTCACCAGCGCTGATGTTCTTTTCACCTACCAGATGTACATCGATCCGGAAGTGCCAACCTCGTACGCCGAAGATTTCCTGCAGGTTGCCAAAGCCGAGGCCATAGACCCTTACACCTTCCGTGTTACTTATGAAAAACCCTATTCTCCGGCCCTGGCAAGCTGGGGAACATCAATCCATCCAAAGCATCTGCTCGAAGGTAAGGAAATTACAAAAAGTCCCCTTTCGCGCAGTCCCATCGGCACCGGTCCATATAAATTTGCCAAGTGGGACGCAGGCGAGAAGGTGGAGTTGTTGGCCAATCCAGATTATTTTGAAGGTCAACCCTATATCCATCGCGTGGTTTATCGTGTTATCCCCGATACCTCCACCCAGTTTCTCGAATTACAATCTGGCGGCCTCGATCTTATGGGCTTAACTCCGATTCAGTACGAAACCCAAACCGACACGCCAGCGTTTAAACGCAACTTCAACAAGTATCGTTATTTGTCGTTCAGCTACACTTATCTTGGTTTCAATCTGAAGAAACCGCTCTTTCAGGACAAGCGAATCCGTCAGGCCATCTCTCACGCCATCAACAAGCAGGAGTTAATCGATGGTGTTCTGCTGGGCCTTGGCCATATTGCGACTGGACCCTATAAACCTGACACCTGGGTCTACAATGCTGATGTCAAACGTTATGCATACAATCCGGACCACTCCCGGTCGCTGCTTGCAGAAGCAGGTTGGGTTGACAATGATGGCGATGGTGTTCTGGATAAGGATGGCGAGAAGTTCGCTTTTACGATTATTACCAACCAGGGCAATGATCTGCGATCCAAGACAGCTGAAATCATTCAGAGGCGCCTCAAGGAAGTTGGTATTGTTATTGAGATCCGCGTTGTCGAATGGGCGACCTTCCTTAAAGAATTCATCTTTACGGGTAACTTCGATGCAACCATACTCGGTTGGAGCGGTGGGCCGGAGCCGGATCAGTATAATATCTGGCACTCCAGTAAAGTAGCACCTCGTGAACTGAACTTCGTTAAATACAGCAATAAAGAAGTCGATGAGCTTCTGGAGGCTGGCCGACGGACCTTTGACCAGGAGGAGCGGAAGAAGATCTATGATCGTTTTCAAGAGATCCTTGCAGAGGAACAGCCCTATACTTTCCTTTACGTTGGTGAAGCCTTGCCAGCAGTGGCCAAGCGCTTCCGTGGTATTGAGCCGTCACCGGCAGGGATTACTCATAACTTTATTAAGTGGTATGTGCCAAAAAGTGAACAAAAATACAACCGCTGATGCGCAGCCAGAATTGATATAATAATGCTTGTTTACCTTTCAAAACGCTTGCTTATGATGATCCCACTGTTGATCGGCATCACTCTGATCAGCTTTGTCGTCATCCATCTGGCTCCTGGTGAGCCGACCGATATGCAGACCGATCTCAACCCGAAGTCGAGTGTTGATATGCGTGATCGTTTGCGTGAGCGTTACAACCTTGATAAGCCGCTGTATATCCAGTACGGCCTGTGGATGAAGCAGATCGTCACACTCGATTTTGGCGAATCTTTTGCGCAGGACCACCGACCGGTTCTGGAAAAAATCGGCGAACGCATGCCGATAACCATCCTTATCAATGTTCTGTCAATTGTCGTTATCCTGGCTGCTGCTGTGCCGATTGGCATTCTCTCGGCTGTGCGCAGAAATTCCATGTTCGACCGTGGCACCACCGTCTTCGTTTTTTTGGGGTTTGCCATGCCGTCGTTCTGGCTGGCGCTCTTGATGATGGATTACTTTGGTGTGCGATTGGGTATTTTTCCGGTCGCCGGGTTGAAATCAATTGGCTACGATTACATGAGCCCGGGGCGACAATACCTGGATATCGCTCATCACCTGGTCATGCCGGTTTTTGTCTCGGCCTTTGGTGGACTGGCAGGTTTCTCTCGCTATATGCGTTCCAATATGCTCGAAGTCATCCGCCAGGATTACATCCTCACCGCCCGTGCCAAAGGTCTGTCGGAAAGGGTGGTCATTTACAAACACGCCCTTCGTAACGCGCTCTTGCCGGTCATCACCATCCTTGGTCTTTCCATCCCCGGACTGATCGGCGGCAGTGTTATTTTTGAAACCATTTTCGCCATACCCGGTATGGGCAAGCTCTTCTACGATGGGGTTATGATGCGCGATTATCCGCTGATTATGGGAATTCTGGTGATTGGCGCTGTCCTGACCCTGATCGGCAACCTGTTGGCTGACATCAGCTATGCCATGGCGGATCCGCGGATTCGTAAAGGTTGATTTGCAAAGGTAAGAGGAGATGTCACGAGACCTGAATGTCTGTTTTTATCCTCCGAATGTGATCCGTCCGCACCTTATTGTTTTTATTGGTTTGACTCTGCCTGCAACCTGCCTTTTTCCACATCGACACCAATCAACAGGACGATCCCGGCAACAAAGAAGATAGCCAGCGCCAGAATAGCGATCCGGTTGGATCCTGTCAGCTCTATCAGAAGCGCAAAAGTGAGTGGCCCGAGAATTGAGGCAAACTTCGAGCTGATAGCGTAAAAACCGAAGAATTCAGCACTCCGCTGTTTCGGTACTAAACTGGAAAAAAGCGAGCGACTGAGAGCCTGACTGCCGCCGAGGACAAGTGCGACTGCGAAGCCGAGGCCCCAGAACTCAATGGCACTGTTCATGATCGAAGCGTAAACAGCAATCATGGTAAAGAGTATCAGGCTGGCCATGATGGCGTATTTGGTGTTAAAGCGCCCGGCAAGGCGGGAAAAGAGCAGGGCACCAGGCATGGCGACGAACTGGATCATCAGGAAACAGCCCAGAATCGTCCCGGTCCCCAGACCGAGTTCTTCGCGTGCAAAGATTGCTGAGACTGCGATGATTGTCTGGATACCATCATTGTAGAGAAGGAAAGCAATCAGGAACCGGCTCAGATCACGATAGCGGCGCAAGTCGGCAAAGGTCTTCAGATAATCACGCGGGGTCTTGAGAATATGGGTTGCCCCAGACTTTACAGGAACGTTCTTGAGCCAGACAAAGGCTGGCAGGGCAAAGCCAAACCACCAGGCACCGGTCAGCAGGAAACCGAGGCGGGTTGCTGTTTCCTTGTCTTGCAGTCCCAGCACATCATGTTGCTGGATCAACAAGAAAACGATCAGCAGCATCAAGCCTCCCCCAATATAACCGAGGGCAAAACCGCGAGCTGAAAGTCGGTCGGCCTCGTGACCAGAAGCTAAATCTGGGAGGTAGGCATTGTAGAAGATGTTGCCAGCGGCAAAACCAATGTTGCCGAGGATGAAGAGAGCGGCTACCAGTAAGTATTGGCCAGGGCCAGAGAAGAAAAGAGAGCAGGTGGCAAGTGCTCCAAT
The DNA here is from genome assembly GCA_030640215.1 of Desulfuromonadales bacterium. Taxonomy (GTDB): domain Bacteria; phylum Desulfobacterota; class Desulfuromonadia; order Desulfuromonadales; family BM103; genus M0040. The sequence continues at coordinate 503 of DAOWJU010000284.1, read as the reverse complement.
CAGGCAGGAGATGATCAATAGTCGCAGTCGCCAGCCACGCCGATCAGCCAGGTTGCCGAGAGCTGGAGCGACTATGGCGACCAAGGCCATAGAGAATGAAACAATGTAGCCCCATAGGGCGGTTGCAGGAACCGGCTGTGAACTCCAGAAAAGATCAGCGCCACGCGCCGGGACCAGACTTGCAAAGTAAACCGGCAGGACCGCAGCGAGGATCACCGTGGCAAAGGCAGAGTTGGCCCAATCGTAGAGGCACCAGCCGAACTTTGCTTTATTTGCCGAGGGATTGTTCACGTTTGCTACCGTTTTGGAAGTGTTTGGTCAGAGTTAAGGCTCTAAAGCCCTACAGCCGTTTCCTGTAAGCACAACCGTCAGGCAGCCAGTCTGCTTTTGCGACAACTTCAGGTGTCAGCTTGATACATCCTTCTCCAACATCCAGGCGTTTATCATAAACCCGACACTCCCGACTGATGATGTCCAGATGGCGGCAAGGTATCCTGGTTGTT
>DAOWJU010000058.1 GCA_030640215.1 Desulfuromonadales bacterium | reverse complement strand
GCCATGACGTCGTCCTGCATAAGCAAGTAGCAGGGCCACTGTGGTGATTATGACTGCGGCAATCAGGCCAAGAAGGAGTGAATGGCCGAGCAGGCCAAAATATCGACTGTCAAATTCCTCATGAAAAACTTCAAGCGACCATCTGAAAAGTTGCAGCGTTGGCAATAAGAAAGCAATAGACAGAATCAGCGAACAATAACCTGTTGCCAGCCAACGGCGTGAACCTGACAGTTGAATTCGCTCTGCTTGCGGTGCCAGTCGACTCTGGGCGAACCGCATCCGTTTGCGCAGCCGCTGTTCCAGAGCTACCAGAAGAAAGACCATGGCTACCAGCAAGGATGCCAGTTGTGCAGCAGCAGGTAATGAGAAGAACCCGAACCAGGTTTTGTAGATAGCGGTTGTAAAGGTGTCGTAATTGAAGATGGAGACAGCGCCGAAATCTGCTAAAGCCTCCATCATGACCAGAGTGACTCCACCGGCAATCCAGGGCCTGGCCATCGGCAGGACAACCCTGAAAAAACCTCCAACGGGCGTGCATCCTAAACTCTCTGCTGCTTCTAGAGCGCGTTTGCCCTGGGTTCGAAACGCGTTACGAGTCAGCAGATAAACATAGGGGAAAAGTGCCAGTGACATGACCAGAATCACACCACCGGCAGAGCGCATATCCGGGAACCAGACGCTGCGACCAAACCAGGCTCGCAATTGTGTCTGTACTGGTCCTGAAAAGTCAAAAATGCCGAGTGATACAAAAGCCAGTACATAGGTTGGCATGGCCAGCGGTAGCAACAGTGACCAGGAGAAGTGTTTGCGGCCAGGGAACTCGCATGCACCGGTCAGCCAGGCTAAGCTGACGCCGAGCAAAAGGGTGCCTGTTGAAACACCGACAACCAGAGTCAAGGTGTTGAGTAACAGGCGGCTCAATAAGGTTTCCCGCAGGTGCCGCCAGATATCCCACGCCGGTTCGAGCCAGGCAAAGGCAAGAGTTGATAGAGGGATGAGAACCAGAAGTGCGATGATCAGTGTAAAACACTGCCAGCCACTGGGGCGTGCAATTAAATAACTGAAGCCTCGTGACGAGGCTTCAGTTATTGTGTTCTCAGATTGTTGCATCAGCGACAGGAGACCTAACGATAATCGGCGCGATCCATAAGTCGGATGGCCGCGTTTTGAAGTTGTCCAGCAATCTCCAGATTCTGCTTGCTTGCTTTGAAACCACCCCAGGCGGCAACCTCAGGATGCGTTGTTACGTTCTGGTTGACTGGGTATTCCATGTTGACATCGGCAAAGAGGTTCTGGGCTTCTTCCGAAGAGAGCCATTCCAGAAACTTGATAGCGGCTTCTGGGTGCTTGGCATAGCGGGTAACTCCGGCACCGGAGATGTTGACGTGGACACCGGTGCTTTTCTGGTTAGGCCAGAAGAGGGCCAACTGCAGGTCCGGGTTCTTCTTCAACAGGCGGCCAAAGTAATAGGTGTTGACGATACCTACGTCACCCTGCCCAGCAAGGATGGCTTCCATCACCTTGGTGTCGTTGGAAAAAGGTTTGGTAGCAAGATTGTCAACCCAGGACCGGACAATCACTTCTGCTCCGGCCTCACCATGCTCGGCGATCAACATCGCAACCAGTGACTGGTTGTAAACTTTTTTGGATGTTCGCAGCAGCAGACGGTCTTGCCATTGGGGAGCACCCAACTCTTCGTAGGTTGACAGCTCTGCAGGTTCGACACGCTCCGTACTGTAGACGATAGTTCTTGCCCGCAGCGACAGGCCGAACCATTGGTTGCCTGGGTCGCGAAGATGTACAGGAATGTTACTTTGTAATATTTGTGATTCAACAGGCTGCAGGACGCCTTCTCGAGCAGCATGCCACAAGTTGCCGGCGTCGACGGTGATCAACAGGTCTGCGCGGGTGTTTTTACCTTCGGATTTAAGCCGTTGGAGCAGTGGGCCAGCCTTGTCAGTAATGAAGGAGATTTTAGTGCCAGTTTCTCTGGTGTAAACATCAATTAACGGCTTGATGAGTTGTTCGTTACGGGCTGAGTAGATAATCAGCTCTTCGGCAAAGGTCTGGGTAGCTCCTAGTGAGAGCAGGGACAGCACTAGTGCAGCAAAAAGGTGGTGCAGATTTTTCATTGATACGACTCCGTTGAAGGCTGGTGATTATGAAAACCGTTTTCAAGATAGTGAAGCAAGGTGGCGTTGTCAAGAAATATCTGTGCGAATCTCATAAAAGGCGAGTTGGCAGCTGTGGAATTAAACTAGTCTGAAAATTGTGGCATTTGCACAAAAAAAACCGGCCTGGCAGAAATGCCAGGCCGGATGTATAAAAAAGATTGTTTCAAGTTTGATTTGTAACTTTTTAGCTCGATTCCCCTTCAGGCAATTCCTTTTGGTGCAGATGCACATCGCGTTGCGGGTAGGGGATGCCAATCCCTTCTTCATCAAAGCGTGTTTTTACGCCTGCGTGTAGATCAAAATAGACACCCCAGTAATCGGCGGCGTCCACCCAGGGGCGCACGGCGAAGTTGACGCTGTTGTCGGCCAATTCCAAGACACCAATCGTTGGTGCTGGATCCTTCAGGATGCGACTGTCTTTAGCCAGAATGTCCTCAATGACAGATTTAACGTGACTCAAGTCAGCATCGTAGCTGACGCCGATGATCAAGTCGACTCGACGGGTTGGTTTGGTTGAAAAGTTGATGATGTTATCACCAATCAACTTTCCATTCGGAACAAAAATGGTCTTGTTGTCGCCCGTTTTTAGCTGGGTAGAGAAAATATTGAGAGTTTCGACCACGCCGAGGACACCTGCCGCTTCAATCAGGTCGCCCACTTTGAATTGTTTGAAAATAAGAATCATAACTCCGGCAGCAAAGTTACTCAATGAGTCCTTTAAGGCCAAACCTATAGCCAAACCAGCAACACCGACCAAGGCAACCAGAGAAGTGGTTTCTATACCTAACTGGTTCAATGCGGCAATGACAGCAACCACAATGACGATAGCGTTGACCAGGTTGCCGACAAAGTCGGTCAAGGCTTGATCTACTTCATGACGTTCCATCAGTCCCTTAATCAGGCGGGCGATAAACTTTGCTCCCCAGAAACCGACGGCGAGAATAATGATGGCATAAACGGTACTGCCTAACATGGTGGCTGCTACTGATGTTTCTTGCATTATATTGACCTCCCGAGACCTGTTAACTGCACAAATAAAAAATTGACTACCAATTACATATCGTAACGTTTGATTTTTTCAACCAGGGTTGTACGATTAATCTTGAGAAGTGATGCGGCGCGAGCCTTGATATTTGACGATTTGTCCATGGCTTGCTTGATGAGAGCCTGCTCGATATGTGCGATTGCTTCCGCCAGATCAAGGCCCTCCTCTGGAATTTGTAGCGTTGGTAAAAGACCGCCTTCCTGGGAAATTCCGCCAATCTGTGATGGTAAGTCCTGTATGTCAATGATATCGTTGTCCGTGAGAGCTATAGTACGTTCAATAACATTCTCCATCTCGCGAACATTACCTGGCCATTTGTAAGTCTCTAGTGCTCTGACTGCCTCCGGGGTTATCTCCATCATCGGGCGGCGCATGTCTGTGCAGATTTTCCGCAGGAAATGCCTGGTGAGTAAAGGGATGTCTTCGCGGCGTTCTCGTAGTGGTGGCAACTGAATGGGAATAACGTTCAATCGATAATAAAGGTCTTCACGGAAATTGTCGCTATGAACCATCTCTTCAAGGTTTGCATGTGTTGCCGAAATTACGCGAACATCCAACTTGGTACGGCGTGTTGAACCGACTCGTTCAACTTCCTGTTCCTGGAGAACACGTAATAATTTCATTTGCAGTTGCAATGGCATGGTGCCTATTTCATCAAGGAAAATAGTGCCCTTGTTCGCCAACTCAAACTTGCCGGGTTTATCGGCGACTGCGCCCGTGAAAGAACCACGCATATGACCGAAAAGTTCACTCTCTAGTAACTCGGCAGGAATCGCTCCGCAGTTGATGGCGATAAATGGTTTCTCTTTACGTAAGCCATTGTAGTGAATTGCCCGTGCCACCAACTCCTTGCCCGTTCCGGATTCGCCAAGAATGAGTACCGTAGAATCAGTAACAAGGATCTTTTCCATACGTGCAAAAACCGGTTGAATAGCCGGGCTGTTGCCGATGATGTTGTCAAACTTGTATTTACCGCGCAGTTGCTGCCGTAGATACAGGTTCTCTGCAACCAGACGGCTTTTCTCAATCGCCTTGGCAATCAGAACCTTGAGCTTGTCAAAGTTCACCGGTTTTGTGATGTAGTCGAAGGCCCCTTCTTTCATTGCTTTAACGGCTGTCTCTGCAGAAGCATTGCCGGTTATCAGGATGACGTTACAGGGCAGGGAGTGTTCTTTGACGTGTTTAAGGATGTCTATGCCACTTACGCCGGGGAGGAAGAGGTCGGTGATGATGACATCATAGCTTTTTATGGAGAGTAGACTTAGCGCCTCCTCTCCAGCAGCAACAGCTTCCACCTGGTAGCCTTCACGTTCCAAGAGCAGTGTAAGGCCTTCGCGACTACCGGGTTCATCATCTATGAACAGGATGCTAGCAGCATTGTTCATGTGGTAACTCCATTTGTGCGTCATGAAATTGACGTTGTTGGCAAATTACCATGAACATTAAAGGCTTGCAAGGATATTAGTTTTCAATGCAGGTGTTGCAATAATGAACTCCTTTAGCAACTCATATTCACGTCTTACAATCTTAAGTTCGAATAAAGGTAATTATTATCAGTTATTTCAACAGGTTGATAATAGAACGGTTTTTTGCTTGACACACGGGTTCCTGTTTTGCTTAGATTGGCATCCGCAAAACTGCGTAAGTGTTTAAATTAATTGAATAATTTTACTCAGACTAAATATTTAATGTGGCTGTAGTTTTTTAGTTTACATAAACGACTGTAGCTGACCTTCCCGGGAGAACAATCGATATGCCAATCAAGAAATTCCGTAAAGTTATGGCCGCTAACCGCGGTGAAATTGCTATCCGAATTTTTCGCGCTTGTACTGAACTCGGTATCAGTACGGTGGCAATCTACTCAGAAGAAGACAAACTTTCCCTGCATCGCTATAAGGCTGACGAGGCCTACCTGATTGGTAAAGGCAAAGGACCTGTCGATGCTTATCTGAGTATTGATGAAATTATTGATCTGGCGCGTAAGAAGGATGTTGATGCAATCCATCCCGGTTACGGTTTCCTATCTGAAAATGCTGAATTTGCTGAGGCTTGCGAACGTGCCGGGATTGTTTTTATCGGTCCGACGCCAGAGTCTCAACGCAGTGTCGGCGACAAAATTTCCGGACGCAAAGTGGCGGTTGATGCCGGGGTGCCTGTTGTACCTGGCACTGATGATCCGATCCGCAATGAAGAAGAGGCGTTGATCTTTGCCAAGGAAGTCGGTTACCCGATTATTGTCAAGGCGAGTTCCGGTGGCGGTGGCCGTGGTATGCGGGTTGCGCACAATCAGAAAGAACTTCTTGATGGGCTTAAATCAGCAGCTTCGGAGGCCAAGGCGGCCTTCGGTGATGCGACTATTTTCCTTGAGAAATTTGTTGAAAATCCAAAACATGTTGAAGTTCAGATTCTCGGTGACAACTACGGTAATATCGTCCATTTCTACGAGCGGGATTGTTCGATTCAGCGACGTCACCAGAAGGTGATCGAGATTGCGCCGTCCCTCTACCTCACCAGTAAGAAGCGTAAGGAAGTTTGCGACTATGCTTTGGCTCTGGCCAGGCATGTCAACTATCGCAATGCCGGAACCGTTGAATTCCTGATGGACAAAAAAGGTAACTTCTTCTTCATTGAGGTGAACCCGCGGATCCAGGTTGAGCACACTGTCACTGAACTGGTAACCATGCGTAATCTGGTGCAGGCGCAGCTCCGTATCGCCCAGGGTCACAAGCTCTCGGACCCGGAGATCGGCATCAAGAGTCAGAAAGATATTGAGCTGCGTGGTTACGCAATCCAGAGCCGGATTACCACAGAAGATCCGAAGAACAATTTCGCACCTGATTTCGGCACGATCAAAGCCTATCGTACCGCAGCTGGTTTCGGCGTGCGTCTTGATGCTGCTGCTGGTTACGCTGGCGCAATCATTACTCCGCACTATGATTCTTTGCTGGTCAAAATCTCCACATGGGGCCTGACCTTTGCCGATGCCTCACGTACCATGCATCGTGCCCTGCAGGAATTCCGCATCCGTGGGGTCAAGACTAATATCGGTTTCCTTGAGAAGGTGATTACCCATCCGGTTTTCCTTGAAGGCAAGTGTGATACTTCATTCCTTGACGAGCATCCTGAGGTTTTTGAATTTGCTGTCAAGAAAGACCGTGCCAACAAGATTCTCAGTCTCATTGGCCATACCACGGTTAACGGCTATCCCGGCATTAAACCGGAAAAACGACTTAACTTCCGTGACCTGCGCGAGCCCGAAGTGCCAGAGATCGAATACGGTAAACAGCACCCCCGCGGTACTCGCGACATTCTGCTTGATAAAGGACCAGAAGGTCTGGCTGATTGGGCTCGTAAGAACAAGCAGCTGTTGATCACTGACACGACCTGGCGTGACGCCCACCAATCGTTATTGGCCACCCGGGTTCGAACCCACGATCTCGACCGCATTGCCGAAGCGACAGCGCATCTTGGTGGTGGCCTTTTCTCCCTCGAAATGTGGGGTGGGGCGACCTACGACGTCTCCATGCGATTCTTGACCGAAGATCCATGGGAGCGGCTGGATCGACTGCGCAAGAAGGTGCCGAACATCCTCTTTCAAATGCTTCTGCGTGGTTCCAATGCTGTCGGTTACACTAACTATCCTGACAATGTGGTCCAGGAGTTTACCATCAAAGCCGCTGAAAGTGGCATCGACGTGTTCCGTATCTTCGATTCACTGAACTGGACAAAAGGGATGCAGGTGGCCATGGAGGCAGTACGTGAGCGGACCAACTCCATTTGCGAAGCGTCAATGTGTTATACCGGCGACATCCTCGATCCAAAACGTGACAAGTATCCCTTAAACTACTATGTCGACCTGGCTAAAGAGTTGGAGCATATGGGTGCCCATATCCTGGCGATTAAGGACATGGCCGGTCTGCTCAAACCGTTTGCTGCCGAGAAGTTGATCAAGGCGCTGAAAAACGAAATTGGTATTCCAATCCATCTGCACACCCATGATACGTCAAGCAACGGCGGCTCCATGCTGATGATGGCTGCTCAGGCTGGGGTTGATATTGTTGATGTGGCGCTCTCGTCGGTTTCCGGTCTGACTGCACAGCCGAATATGAACGCTCTGCTTGCAACCCTGGAAGGTTCAATCTGGGATCCGCAACTTGACCAGGATGGTATGCAAAAGTTGGCCAACTACTGGGAGACTGTCCGTACTTATTACGAGCCGTTTGAATCGGAGCTGCGCAGTGGCACTGCCCAAGTTTACTATCACGAGATCCCGGGCGGCCAATATTCCAATTACAAACCTCAGGTCGAGGGCTTGGGCCTTGGTCATCGCTGGGAAGAGTGCAAGGAGATGTACCGCAAAGTCAACGACATGTTCGGTGACATCATCAAGGTAACCCCATCGTCAAAAATCGTCGGTGATATGGCGATGTTCATGGTACAGAATAATCTTGAACCCGAGGATGTCTTCAACAAAGGTGAAGAGCTCGCTTTCCCTCAAGGTGTGGTCGATTTCTTCAAGGGTATGATCGGCCAGCCGGTCGGTGGTTTTCCTCCAGAACTGCAGAAGATCATTCTCAAAGGCGAGCGGCCACTGACCTGTCGTCCTGGAGAATTTCTGGAACCGGTCGATTTCGGTGCCAAAAAGGAGGAGTTGCAGACCAAACTTGGTCACAACGTCAGTGATCGTGATGTCCTCTCCGCCGTGCTCTACCCGGGAGTCTTTGAAGAGTACGATCGCTTCCGTCAGGAATACAGTGACACCTCCTTTTTGCCGACCCCGGTCTTCTTTTACGGCCTGGATGTTGGTGACGAAGTCAGCATTGACATCGAAGCAGGCAAGACCCTGATTATCAAGCTGAACGCCGTGGGCCGGGTTCATGAAGACGGTACTCGCAACATCTACTTTGAACTGAACGGTGAACCGCGCGTGGTCTCGGTTAAGGATTTTTCGGTAGAGACAGATGATGTCAGCCATGAGAAGGCTGATCCGGCCAATGTCAAGCATGTCGGTGCGCCAATGCCGGGCAAGATCTTTAAAGTGATGGTGAGTGTCGGCGAGAAGGTCTCAGCTGGTGACACTTTGTTGACCACTGAGGCCATGAAGATGGAAACCAACGTCAAGTCCAAGGTTGACGCCGTGGTTGCCGAAGTTCGCTTTGGTGAAGGCGATCAGGTTGATCAGGGTGATCTCCTGGTTCTGCTTGAATAATTATGTATGAATAGCATGAGGGAAGCCTGGATAACTTCTGTGCTTCCCTCATTTGAGAAAAAATGATATTTATTGCAGGGATTAATAAAAACCTTTAATTCGCCATGGCCCCTATTCTCGGACAGACTCCTAAGGGATGTGACTATGTCTATAAATTGGCTCTTACTGGGTGGGCACCAGTCACAAAAGCGCGAAGTCATCGTTGATCAAGATCCGCAGAAGGGCGAAGTCATTACCGAGTGTTACTGTCCGAACGGGCATACGATCTTGACGGATAAAGCGCAGTTTCATGGACACCTTGGTCTCACTCTCAAGATAAAAAACAAAACAAGTGAAGGTTTGCTGGTTATCAGCCCTGTGATTGGTGATCGGGGACGGACTTTTATCGATTTCGAAAAACAGCTAGGCGAAGTCGTTGAGATCTGTTGCCCGACCTGTTCTGAACCTTTCCCGCTCTATAATGTTTGCCCCTGTGGTGCCCATCTGGTCGCACTTTTTACTTCGCAGAAGGCCCATTTCTCACAATGCATCGGTATCTGCCAGCGACTCGGTTGCCTGCATTCAGAACTGCTCAGCGAGCGGGACTTGCGTCTCTATAGTCGTCAAGATTACTTGTAATTCACACCCTCGCTGAAATCCGGGTTGCGCGTAGCTTAATCTTTGAATATCTTCTGTCTTTTAGCCCCGAAGGCCCCGAAAACTTTCCTGAAGCCAGATTAGTGCCCATCCGGAAACTCTAGATAGACACAAGTGTAGTTTTCGATTTGGAAACGAGTAATTTTTCGCAAGGTCAAGGAAATCTAGCATTTGAGCGGAGGCGTAGTACTTTACGCCGCACAATCAAATGTGCAGATTGACGCCGAGATTGAGGCCCATTCCACTTTGCATAAAATTGACCGTTTCCGGACGAAAACCAGATAATTACCTCCTTAGTTCTCTCCCCTCTGATTAAATCTTGACGTACGAAGGTCCTTTCTCTTATAACAAAAGACTATTCTTTTGGTCATAAACAACATGTTGATTCTCAAACAAGGAGGCAGTATGCGTAAGTCAGTAATTAAGAAGCTTGTTATGGTGGCTTTGTTGGGCCTGATTATGCCAGCTACCGGTTTTGCAGCAGACACGATAAAGATTGGTGTGGCTGGTCCCCATACGGGTGACTTGGCCCCTTACGGTATCCCTACCAAGGAAGCCGCCGAAATGGTTGCCGCACAAGTTAACGCTGCCGGTGGTGTGCTTGGCATGCAGGTAGAAGTACTGCCTATGGACGATCAGTGCAAGCCTGAGATTGCTACCAATGCTGCTACAAAGCTGGTTTCCGAAGGTGTTGACGTGGTTATCGGCCATGTTTGCTCCGGAGCAACCAAAGCAGCTATGGGTATCTATAAAGAAGCAAAAATTATTGCTGTTTCCCCTTCGGCAACTAATCCTCCTCTGACCCAGAGCGGCGATTACCCGAACTTCTACCGTACAATTGCTCCTGATGATGATCAGGGCAAACTCGCTTCCGATTTTGCTACTGACAAACTTGGCGCCAAGAGAATTGCCATCCTTCATGACAAGGGTGACTACGGCAAAGGTTTTGCTGATTTCGCCAAGCAATTTATAGAAGCTGGCGGTAAAGCTGAAGTTGTTCTCTTTGAAGGTGTGACCCCTGGCGCTATGGATTACTCAGCAGTCGTGCAGAAAGTTCGTCGCGAAAAGGCTGACGCGGTTATTTTCGGTGGTTACCATCCAGAAGCGTCCAAACTGGTTTCCCAGATGCACAAGAAGCGCATGAAAATCCCTTTCATCGGTCCTGACGGTGTTAAAGGTAACGGTTTCCTCGAAATCGCTGGCAAAGACGCTGAAGGTGTTTATGCAACCGGTCCTATGGATGTTTCTTCTTATGCCGTCAACCAAAAGGCTAAGGCAGACTACATCAGCAAGTACGGAAAAGAGCCTGGTACTTTCTTTGACCAAGGTTATGCCGCGATGCAGGTTATTCTCAACGCGATTGAAGTTGCCGGTGGCACTGAGTATGCTGCGCTGGAAAAAGCTCTCAAAAACTCTTATGTTGACACTGCGGTCGGCAAAATCAAGTTTGACGCTAAAGGTGATGCCGAAGGTGTTGGTTTCTCCGTCTTTCAGGTTCAAGATGGAAAATTTGTTGAGCTGAAGTAATCAGCTGAACGAATGATGATAAAAACGGGGGACGGGCTTAGCCTGTCCCCCGCATTTTTTCTGTTATAACTAATCAACAAGAGCCAAAAGCAAAAACAGCTGGTCGTTTGTTGGAATCTCACCTTTAAGGACAGCGGAAAACATCGATGGAATATTTTCTTGAACTCTCCAGCAGCGGCTTGGTCCGAGGCAGTATTTACGCCTTGATTGCGTTGGGATACACGATGGTTTACGGCATCATTCAACTGATAAATTTCGCTCATGGTGAAATTTATATGATCGGTGCCTTTGTTGCTCTGATTGTTTCCGGAGTGCTGACGATCTATGGTTTTTCCGGGGTCTCTATTTTGATCCTGGCAGGCCTTATTGCTGTGATTTACGCAGCGGCTTATGGCTACACCTTGGAAAAGATCGCTTATCGCCCTTTGCGAAACGCTCCGCGCCTTTCTCCTCTGATCAGTGCCATCGGTATGTCGCTGTTCCTGCAGAACTATGTTCTTCTGGCACAAACTCCGGATTTCCTGCGGTTTCCAGCACTCATCCCTGATTTCGAGTTTATGGAGCCGATTGCACATATCATGGGTTCGCCTGAACTGGTCATTTTGGTAACCAGTGCCGTTAGCAGGGTTGGCCTGACCGTGCTGATTAAATATACCCGGATAGGCAAAGCGATGCGGGCAACTCAACAGGATATGACCATGGCTCGCCTGGTCGGTGTTAACGTTGATAATGTCATCTCTATGACTTTTATCATTGGCTCAGTCCTGGCGGCAATCGGTGGTGTGCTGGTTGGCTCTTATATCGGACAGATTAATTTCTATATTGGTTTTATGGCAGGTGTAAAAGCCTTTACGGCGGCAGTCCTTGGCGGCATTGGCAATATTCCGGGTGCCGTTCTTGGTGCTCTGGTGCTGGGCCTGACCGAAGCGTACGCCGCTGGTTATATCTCCAGCGCTTACGAAGACGTATTTGCCTTCGGCGTCCTGGTATTAATCCTGATCCTGCGGCCCTCTGGCCTACTTGGCAAAGCTGTCAAACAGAAGGTCTAAGTCTGCATAGAAGTAGGTTATGAATACAATGTTAGGTAAATACTAATGGTTGATAATATTAAACGCTCTTTGCTGGTCTCGATCTGGTTTGTTTTCCTGACCTTTCCATTGATGGTGGTCAAGGTTAATACCCTCAAGAATATTGTTGAGTGGCGCTGGATCAATATGCTCTGGGTTGCAATTGGTGCTTTTGTCTTGTCTATCGTATGGCGCTGGGCAATGGAGAGGCGGCAACTCAAAAATAAAAAAGCTGAACAAGGTGAAGAAGAGTCAGTTTTACCTGGTTTTGGGCAACGCTTACTGGAAGATCCGAAGATCTTCAAGCCGGTTCTGATTGCTCTTGCCCTGGTGACCCTCGTCTTTCCGTTGGTCGTCGATATCTATCAGACCAATATTATGGTGTTGGCCCTGATTTTCGTTGTGCTCGGTCTTGGCCTCAATGTCACGGTTGGCCTTGCTGGCTTGCTGGACCTTGGCTATGTCGCTTTCTTTGCGGTTGGTGCTTACACTTATGGTGTTCTGAACAGTTTCTTTGGGTTTGGCTTCTGGATAAGCTTGCCCCTCGGCGGTTTGATGGGCGCTTTATTCGGAATTGTTCTCGGTTTCCCGATATTGCGTCTACGTGGTGACTATCTGGCAATCGTTACCCTTGGTTTTGGTTCCATAGCCAAGATTGTTATTGAGAACTGGGAAGAGGTCTTTAATGGTGCCAAGGGCATAGCGAACATTCCACGCCCCGGCTTCTTCGGCGCGGAGATGAGTATTCATACCGCAACGACTTATACCTATTACTTGATGATTCTAATGGTCCTTTTTGCCATCTTTATCACCAATCGACTCAAAGACTCACGTATCGGACGCGCCTGGATGGCTTTGCGCGAGGATGAAATTGCCTGTGTCGCCATGGGGGTTGATATGGCCAGGACCAAGTTAGGTGCCTATGCTTTTGGTGCCTTCTGGGCTGGCCTGGCTGGCGTTATCTTTGCGTCAAGAAATACGTATATCAACCCGAACAGTTTCACTTTTATGGAGTCAGCCCTGGTGCTTTCTATCGTTGTTATGGGTGGTATGGGTTCGATTATAGGTGTCATTGTTGCTGCTCTGGTGCTGATCTTGATGCCAGAATATTTAAGAGCCTTCGCTGAATACCGGATGCTGATGTTCGGTGCTGTGATGGTGCTGATGATGATCTTCCGTCCTGAAGGATTGATTGCCAATGTGCGCCGCAAATATGCTGGCCGCAAGGTAGTGACGGAGGATGCCAATGCCAGAGGTTAGCAAAACAATGCCTGAGGTTAGTAAAACCATGGCTGAGCCTGATAATGTTCTGCTTGACGTCAAAGACCTGACCATGGATTTCGGTGGTCTGCGTGCTATTGACGCCGTCTCTTTAAACGTTTGCCCTGGCGAAATTGTCGCTTTGATTGGCCCAAATGGTGCCGGCAAGACGACTTTTTTTAATTGTGTAACCGGGATTTACAAGCCGACTAATGGCGCTGTTATGGTTCACCCTCCCGAGGGTAAGTCGCAAAAGATCAATGGTTTCAAGTCGAACCGGGTGACAACCATAGGCATGGCCAGAACTTTCCAGAATATTCGTCTGTTTCAGAATATGACGGTGCTTGAAAACGTCATGATTGGCCGGCACTGCCGAACCACAACCAGTATTATTGGCGCCATTTTGCGCGGCAGTAAAACCAGGCGCCAGGAGCGCGAGACGATTGAAATCAGTTATGATCTGTTAGAAAAGGTCGGTCTGGTCGATTTTGCTGATGAGTTCGCCAAGAATCTGCCTTACGGTGCCCAGCGTCGTCTTGAGATTGCCCGTGCCATGGCAACCGATCCATTCCTGCTGCTGCTTGACGAGCCTGCCGCTGGTATGAACCCTCAGGAAACCAAAGCTCTCGACGAACTGATCGTGCGTATCCGCGATAAGGAAAAAATTTCGATTTTACTGATTGAACACGACATGAAGCTGGTTATGAATATTTCTGATCGGATTTACGTTATGGAATATGGCAAGGAAATTGCCCAAGGGTCACCTATGGATATCCGCAACAACCCGAAAGTCATCGAAGCCTATCTCGGGGAGGATGCTGATGCTTGAGCTACGTAACGTTGATACTTATTACGGCAATATCCAGGCCCTGAAGAGTATTTCTATTGATATCAACGAGGGTGAGATTGTTACTCTGATCGGTGCCAACGGTGCTGGTAAGAGTACGACCCTGATGACGATCTGTGGTGTCACTCCGCCCCGTAACGGTGAAATCTATTTCATGGGTACGCCGATTCATAAGATGGCGACAGACAAGATTGTTGCCATGGGTCTGGTTCAAGTTCCTGAAGGTCGCCGGATTTTTCCGGGTATGTCGGTTCTGGAAAATCTGGAAATGGGGACTTTCCTGCGTCGCGACAAGAGCGAAATTCAGAAAGATATCGATTATGCTTTCGATCTCTTCCCGATTCTCGCTCAACGCCGTTCTCAGTTAGGTGGTACTTTAAGTGGTGGCGAACAGCAGATGCTGGCTATTTCTCGGGCCTTAATGGCACGTCCTCGTGTGTTGCTACTGGATGAGCCTTCTTTGGGACTGGCACCTCTGATCATCAAGCAGATCTTTGAAATTATCAAGAAGATCAATCAAGAACAGAAGACGACTGTCTTTCTGGTCGAACAGAACGCTAATCAAGCTTTGAAACTTGCTGATCGTGGGTATGTCATGGAGAATGGCCGCATTACTCTGACGGACACCGCTGAGAACCTGCTAGATAATGAACAGGTCAAGGAGGCCTACCTGGGGCTGTAGCTCAAATTCAACGAACTGGTAAATCTTTTTAAAGTGCGGGAGAGGGCTCTGATCAACCTCTTCCGCTTTTTTTTGAAATGCGAGCTTTTTTAGCCTGGGCCGTCGAGAATGTCAGACAGGAAATCTATAAATCCTTCAGCGAGGCCTTCGATGTCAACACCGAAGAAGAACTTTGCAACGGCCAAGCCGAGAATAGTGATACACAATGGTAAAATGATTTTTTTCATGGATATCCCCTCTGGGTTGATTATAACGTCAAGTTTCTGTTTTGCCACTAATTGAGAGAAAATGAACGATATCAGGTTAAGGCAATTCTGAAATGTAAGCAAAAGGTCATATAAATATACATAGTTAGGCATAATAATGTATTACTGTCCATATCGTAGCGTATATATATGCCTTAGACGTGCCCATGTTTGAATGAATGTAGAATGAATGTAAGCAGAGTAGGCCAGAAGCGTTCTTGTAGCTTTATAAATCCAGGTTTTATCGCAAAAGCAATATGTTCCGCTCAGTTTGAAAGCATTTGACAAAGCGGTTCTGCCTTTTTATAGTGGCATCCGGTTAAATCTGGCCCTGTTGATAAATATCTATTCAGACTGAAATAAAGGAGAGATGAAATGAGCAAAACGTTCAAGGTGGCAGTACTGTCTGGTGACGGTATCGGCCCAGAAGTTATGGCAGAAGCGTTAAAAGTTTTGGATGCTGTGCAAGATAAGTACGATG
>DAOWJU010000028.1 GCA_030640215.1 Desulfuromonadales bacterium | reverse complement strand
TGCCACCCCCTTAAATACACAAAGCCTAATGCAAACCGTAAACACCGACCCCCGTAATATAAACACCGGTTGGAAAAAAAATAAGGAAAAATTTCCAAGGAACCATAATCCAAAAAAAATAACGCTAATTCTAACTATTTTGCTCAACAAAAAAGGATGTTATTCCCGTGAGAATAGTCGGGAATCCAGAGTTTAAAACCATGCCTCCCGATAGCATCATTTGGGAACATGAGATTATTGCTAAGGTTTCAGATGATGCTGAACAATTACGCTATTCTGCTGGATTTAAGGTGCAACGGTAGAGAGATATTCGACGACTTGGCGTAAAGCCTGGCCGCGATGACTGATGGCATTTTTTTTATCGAGAGGAAGTTCGGCCATAGTACAGTTAAATTCAGGCAACCAAAAGAGTGGATCGTAGCCGAAGCCGCCGTCACCCTGGCTCTGGCTCAGGATCATTCCTTCAACATGGCCTTCAAAAAGACGGGTTGGTTGCTCGGGTAGACAGAGAGCCATCACACAGCAAAAAGCAGCTTGCCGTTGTTTTTCGGGCACCAGCGCCATCTTCTCGAGAAGTTTGCAATTATTACTGTGGTCATTGGCATCAGCACCAGAGAAGCGCGCCGAATGAACGCCTGGACGGCCTTGCAGAGAGGCCACAACCAATCCGGAGTCGTCAGCAAGACATGGCAACCCGGTGACGCGTGCAATCGTCTCCGCTTTTTTCGCCGCGTTGCTGGCAAAGGTATCACCATCCTCTTCGACTTCCGGTGCATCTGGAAAGCTGTCAAGGCTGAGGACCTTTATCTCCTGTGATTCAAGCAGACGACGGATTTCCTTGAGCTTGCCCGCATTGCGCGTGGCGACGACCAGTTCCATCATGCCTGACTTCTGGTTTCCTGCTGCAACTGTGTCAACTCACGACAGCCTTGCTTGGCCAGATCGCGCAGAGCATCAAGCTCGACGTCACTGAAAGGCTCGTCTTCAGCGGTCCCTTGTACTTCGACAAAGCGACCATCACCAGTCATCACAAAATTCATATCAACGCCAGCGCTTGAGTCTTCCACATAATCAAGGTCGAGAACCGGTTGTCCATCAACGATCCCGGAACTGACCGCGGCAACGCTGTCTTTTAAAGGAGATTTCTTGAGTAATCCCTGCGCGATCAGTTTATCCATCGCATCAGCAAGCGCAATCCAGGAGCCGGTGATCGCTGCCGTACGCGTGCCACCGTCAGCCTGGAGCACATCGCAGTCGATTACAACCGTACGTTCACCGAGGAGCTCGAAATCAACCACGGCACGCAGGGCCCGACCGATCAGGCGTTGGATCTCCATGGTACGGCCACCCAGCTTGCCACGGGCAGCTTCGCGAGTCGAGCGCGTATGCGTTGCGCGAGGCAGCATGCTGTATTCAGCGGTAACCCAACCACGGCCCTGGCCGCGCATGAACGATGGGACTTTCTCTTCGACGGAAGCGTTGCAGAGAACCCGGGTCTCCCCGAAGCAGATCAGCACTGAACCTTCGGCGTAACGGGTAAAACCACGCTCGACCTTGATCTGGCGGAGCTGGTTTGGTTGACGACCATCGTGGCGAGATATTGGGGATGAACTCATGGTTGTACTCCAGAAAAAGTATCAAAAAAGGCCTGCAGCCCATCGAAGAGGGCACGGGCAAAGTCCTGCTGGCGGATTGGATCTTCCAGAATGGTCAGATCAATCGTATTGGTCAAGCTACCCATTTCCACCATAACGCGTGGCAAATCACCACGCCCCAAAGGGTAAACCGGTAGTTCTTTAATGCCATGAACGTCGAAGCCTCTATTCTTCAGCTTCTTCTGCAGAATTTCAGCGAGTATCAGGCTGGAATTCTCGACAACGACTCCATCAGGGACATCACGTTCTGTCTGCGGCTGCACATAGAGATTCACGCCTGATGTTTCTGCAGAGAAAAACGACTGAGCGTGTAATGAGAGCATGACATCAGCCTGCCCTTCGGCAACGACTTCCAGACGGCGCTCCATATCGAGGGCGTAATCGCCGTCACGCGTCAGTATGACTGGAGCATCCTGATGCATTTTCAAAAGTTTTTCCAGGCGTTGACTCACTGCCAGGGTCACGGTTTTTTCTTTACTGCCATTCAGACCGAGCGCACCGCTGTCTTCACCGCCATGTCCAGGATCGATAGAGACCACCCACTTGCTGCCATCGGCAACCGGCTCCTTTTTGCGCAAGAGAAAGGCAAACAACCGGTCAAGCGGGTCGTCACCCTGGGTCGGTGCTGGTGGGTTGTGGTTACGATAATAAATCGGTTCGGTAAGCAGCGGCGCCAACTGACTCAGCAAAAAGGTTTCCGAAACACGTAACTTACCACCAATAAAACGGGGACGATGAGCAACCGGGATAAAATTGTCGCCAAGTTTCAGGAACTGGCTGCCCGGTGAGATAACAGCTTTACCGTGTGGGGTGCGAATCGCGTAGACATGGGCCACTGAATTCCACTCGCCCTGCAGTTCAAGTGCCGCCAGGACATCATCGATGGAGACAAAGGCCGTCCCTTCACGCAGATAGACATCTTCGATGACCAGAGGCTCTTCACCAGGGCGACCAACCTCAACAAGGGCGCCAGAGGGCGAGACAAAGGCCAGAAGAAAAAAGGGCAGAAAGAACAATTTCAGGGCAAGGTGAGACATGGCGCGTTTTATACTCCAGAAGTGACGGTCTGTCAACGCAGAGCGTGGGTTTCTTATTGTACCAGAGGCTCCGACTCAACCATGTCGCGGTCCAACGCTTTCAGCAGACGTCGCATCAACTCTGTTTCCAGTTCACTCAAGGCTGCTCGATCCGTCGACACAAGATGGACTTGACCACCAGCAGTCATGCTGTGACCACCACCAGTACCGAGGCCTTTGATGATTTCCTGCATCAAAACGCCGGCATGGGTTTCAAGATGACTGGTTCGCATTGAGAGCACCCCTTCACCTTGGTAATTGCCCAGGCCAACAACGATCTCGATCCCTTCGACGCGCATCAGGAAATCCGCAATCTCAGCGACAATTTCAGGGTGATCGATATCGTAAAGAGTGAAAATAAGCGCATTGCCATAAATTTTTGCGTTTTTCAAACCGGTATTAAAATATTTAAAATAGATCCGCGACGATTTTGGCCGGGTGATTTCATGAAGAATACGGTTGTTACAAAGCGGCATCAACTTCAGGTAAGCTTCGCGATCCGACTTGCTCCAGTCTCGACCAAGATCTTCCGTTTCTGATTTGATGGCATAAAAGAGTATAGTCGCCAACTTGGTCGCGATTTTAACATCCTGAGATTGCAGGTATTCAAAAAGGATACTTGCCGATGCACCGTATTCAGGGCGCACATCGACCCAACGACAAGCATGGGTCTGCTCTTTAAGTTGATGGTGATCAATAACCAGATCGACACGACGATCATTCGGAAAGGAGTTATTGCCAGTCCCCGGTTGAGTATCAACCATGCAGACAGCATTGAAAGCATCAAGGTCAAGATCATCGATCGACTTCGATTTGATCTCCAGCTCTTTAACCATAACCAGATTCTCTCGACGTCCGATTACACCGCCAAAGGCGATCGTTGCTTCCTGTCCCGTTTTAACCAGAATCAGGTGTTGCAAGGCAAATGCGGCCGCGAGTGCATCCGGGTCTGGATGATCGTGGGTCACAATCAGAATCGACCCCTTACCACGCAACCACTCGATAATTCCTATTGAGAATTCTTCGGAATGGCTCAGATTACAAGCAATAGCATCGTTCATAATTTCAGGCTCTCGAAAGCAAGGGCAACTGCCGACTCGGGTGAATCCACGGGCACGATCCCGACAAGCTGGGGGCCACCGGGCAGGGCAAAAACAGGCTTACCGAGTTTAAGACCGATAGCGGCTTCCGATAGCGTACCGTATTCCCCCTCGACCGCAATCAAGGCATCAGCAGTGTGGGCGACAATTACATTGCGCGCATGGCCCATGTTGGTCGGCACAGGCAGAGTGACATAAGGATTCGCTGCCTGTTTATCCGGCCCAGGCAGAATACCCATAACATCACCACCGGCTTCTGCAGCCCCCTTCGAAGCTGCTTCCATAACGCCACCAAGACCACCGCATACCAGCACCGCACCGCGGGCGGCAAGCTCGCAGCCAACGGCTTCGGCCATACGCAGTCCTTCAGGAGAGGGCTGCGAAGCGCCAATGACGCCGATGATCGGTTTATATTTATCAGGCATAAGATTATTTAACCACGAGACTCACAAAATGAGGAAGAAGCATTAAACCTCAGAAACC
>DAOWJU010000303.1 GCA_030640215.1 Desulfuromonadales bacterium | reverse complement strand
TCACCGCCGTACCAGGTGCCACCGATGATTGCCACGTTCTTCTCAATGTTGAAGACTACAAAGACTTCAGAATTGAGACCGTGCTGTTCCCATTTCTTATTGGTCAGGCTACAAGCATTGTAAACAGTAAATTGGGGAGCAAAGCTTTCGAGGGCACTCTCAGACGGGCGGATGAACATGTTTTTAACAAAATGCGACTGCCAGGCAAACTCGGTAACGAAACGAACCGCAGAGCGGGTCTTTTCGTTGGCACCGCAAAAGCCATCGGTGACATAAAGGTCTTTACCATCAAGGTGGTCAATGACTTCGCTATAGAGTTCGTCAAAAACCTCGGGTGCCATAGCCTGATTAATCTTGCCCCAGGCGATGTTCTCGAAAGACGGTTTCTGATGAACAAAGTACTTGTCTTTTGGAGAGCGACCAGTGAACTTGCCGGTATCCACCATCATGGTGCCATTTTCAGAGACGGCGCCTTCAGCGTTGCTGCTTTCCAGCTCGAACAGCTCATCATAGTTGAGATTGTGACGAATTGTGCCGATGCTCTTTAGTCCAAGTTCCTTGGCGGTAAGGTTTGACATGGTGAGACTCCCCTGGGGTTTGTGAAAGATGACTCTTCCACCGATGCCTGACTGGTTTGTGTAAAAAAGAAGAGGCCTGACTCGTATTGTGTAAAAAAGAAGAGGCCTGCCACCGATTAGTTCAGTAACAAGCCAAGCATTTATGACTGATGCAGTTAACTATAAGACGTCTTTGTCTAAAGATCAACGGGTTCATTATCAACGAATACCGACTGCAGAGACACTGTTATGACGTATTGTTCAAACGCCGCGACAGCGGCACTCTAACAAATTTAGCTAGAATAAAAAAGTAAAAATTTAGCTAAAATCAAAGGGCGTTGTATCTATTCTGATTTACTCGATTAATTTGCTCAGCTAATGCGCTCTGACTTGCAGGTAGGCAACGATTTGCCAGATCTTCTCTTCACTGAAATGAACGCCCCAGGCTGGCATGACAGAGCCTTGCGAGCGGTACGGTTCGACCGTTTTTCCGACTTCAATGCGCCAGTAGAGATAAGCAGGATCCGTCTCTCGGTAATGTGCTCCGGTAAAATCAGGTGCCGGTGGATTAAAAAAGGCCGCCCGCTCGGACCGCCCTTCACTCGGTTTGCCATGACAGGAAGCGCATTTGCTTCTGAACAGCTTCTGACCAGCTTGCAACTGTGCCACATCCTGCATCAGGCCCGCTGGCATCCGCCGAGCAGGATAAGTGACCGGTTGCTCCCCACAACCGTAAACCAACAGAGTTGTCACAACGGTCAGTTGCAGCAACTTTCGGGGGATGCCTTTTGCGCTGCTCACTCCGTATCTCTCGCTTCGTACTGAATCCCCCACCCCTGCAACTCTTCCAGCACGCTGTCTACCACCGGTTCAACTGCTTTTGCCACCGTAGCAGTCAGTTCCGTACCCATCTCGATGCACTCCGGCTGCACACCCCAGACCACCAGGTTGCGTGGCACATGTCCCTGTAGCTCAGAGACGGCAAGCAGGTCCTGCAGACCCATCTGATGAACTGAGAGTTTGCTGGCAAACGCACGTGGTACTTCGTCACCTTGCAGGCGGAAGATTTTGCCAGGCTCATCTCGCATATCGAGAGCATCTATGATCAACAATGATTCGATTTCTTCGAGATGGGGGAGTAGATCCAGTCCGAGAGTGCCACCGTCAAGGATTTTCACCGGACCTTGAAAATGGTAACGGGATGAAAGTGTTGCGACCACTTCCACCCCGAAACCGTCATCTGTCATGATTGTGTTGCCCAGGCCAAGGACCAGAATCGACATTAAAGGTCCTTTGATTTGATGAAGCGGTAGCCGCTGAAAATACCGCTCATGGTGCCATTACGCTCTTTCACATCCATCAACCAGCCGCTGTAAATATGGTTGATAAAAAAACCAACCAACAACCACATGACACCGTGATGCAGCAAACGCAACCATTGGTTGCCGACCAGAACGTTGAGCCCACCAAGAATTCCATCCCAGAAGCCGCCCGGGGCGAACTGCCCGTAGATGGCGAATCCGGAGACAATTTGAAAAACAAAGAGGACGAAAATGCCGAAATAAGCCGTTGCTGCGACCGGGTTGTGACCAACCGAGCAGGGAAGCTTTTTGCCTGTAAAAGTGTAGTAGCGAAGCATCTGAACGAACGCTACGCGCCCTTCTTTGGTCAACCAGGGGAAAAACGCCTTCCACGAGGAGTGCTCGTTGCCGATGAACATCCATATGATGCGTGCGACAACCGACACCGTGAACAGGTAGGCGAAGGAGAAGTGCAGCATGCGCATCCAGCCCATGATGTACATCGAGGTATCCGGTGCCGTCATGAACGGTCTACCGATGAAGAAACCGGTGAGCGCCAGCATGATCATGGAGAGCACGTTGAGCCAGTGACAGATGCGAACCGGCCATTGCCATACGTAACGGATTTCATTCATAGTGTGCGCCTCCTTCCTTTTTAGAGGACCCGAACCTTAACGATCTCCGTACCTTTGCCGTCCATAACGTGTACAGCACAGGCCAGACAGGGATCGAAAGAGTGGATGGTCCGCAAAATTTCCAGTGGCTTCTCTGGATCAGCGATCGGGGTACCGATCAGGGCCGACTCATAGGGACCCAGCTGCCCAGCTGGATCGCGTGGACCGGCGTTCCAGGTCGAGGGAACCACCGCCTGGAAATTGGCGATCTTCTGGTTCTCAATGCGGATGAAGTGACCAAGCGCACCGCGTGGAGCTTCGTGATAACCAAAGCCTTGAGCTTCTTTCGGCCAGGTTGCCGGGTCCCACTTTTCTTTATTGAAGGTATCGTAGATACCTCGACCCATGTTGTCAGCCAGCTGATCAAGCCAAAGCTCGTTCTTCTGGGCCAACAGCAAAGCATCTACGCCGCGAGCGGCAGTGCGGCCAAGGGTCGAGAAGAGTGCTGTGGCCGGAGCGCCAAGTGTTTTGAGGACGAAATTGACAGTGTCCACAACTTCCTTAACGCCTGAGGCATAAGCGACCAGGATGCGTGCCAGCGGACCGACCTCCATTGGCTGATCCATGTAACGTGGTGACTTGACCCAGGAATACTTGCCATCGGTATCGAGAAACTCGTAGGGAGGCTTCGGGCCGGTGTAATTGTCGTTGGTCTCGCCATCGTAAGGATGCAACCCCTTATCATTGCCTCCAGAGTAGTCGTACCAGGAGTGAGTGACATATTCGGTGATCTTCTTCTCATCCATCTCCATAACGTTGGCCAGATCCTTGCCCATAATGACACCACGGGGAAAGAAGAGGCTACCGGTGCCGGGACTGTTGTCCATTGGGAAATCACCGTAGGAGAGGTAGTTGCCAACACCGCCGCCGATGCCTGCCCAGTCGAGATACGCCGGGGCCACGGCCAAGAGGTCAGGAATATAGACTTGCTCGACAAAAGCACGTGCTTTGCGCAGCAGTTTGCGGATGTGAGCGATCTTGTCAGCGTTGATGGCGTTCTGGCTATCCGGATCGACCGGAATCGACATGCCACCAACCAGGAAGGTCTGCGGGTGCGGATTTTTCGAGCCGAGAATGGCGTGAATCTTGATGATATCCTTTTGCCATTCGAGGGCTTCAAGATAGTGCGCAAGCGCCATCAGGTTCGCTTCCGGCGGCAGCTTGTATGCGCTGTGTCCCCAGTAAGCGTTCTGGAAAGGGCCAAGACGGCCGGTGCCGGCAAAAGCGGCCACTTTGTCCTGGATGCCCTTGAAATAGGTGGCGCTCGATTTCGGCCAGTTGGAGATCGATTGGGCAAATTTTGCGGTCGCTACCGGATCGGCCGAGAGGGCACTGACAATATCGACCCAGTCAAGAGCGTGCAGGTGATAGAAGTGAATCACGTGGTCCTGTACGTTCTGAATACCCATGATCAGGTTACGGATCAGGCGGGCGTTGTCGGGAATCTGGATATTTAGAGCATCTTCCACAGCACGGATGCTGGCCATGGAATGTACCGTGGTACAGACACCGCAGAAGCGCTGAGTGAAATGATGAGCATCACGGGGATCACGCCCCTTGAGAATCTTCTCGATGCCACGGAAAGCCGTGGAAGAACTCCAGGCGTCAACGATCTTGCCACCATCGATAACTGCTTCGATACGCAGGTGGCCTTCTATGCGGGTAATGGGATCAACGGCAATTCTTTTGGCCATCGGTTAGTCCTCCTTAACGGTCTTGTCTTCTGCCATGGAATCACCCTTGCGGAAGCAGCTTGCTACCCCATGGATGCCGAAAGCCACTGCGGTGGCTGCCGCCAGACCGATACCAATCTTGTCGGCCGTATCTTCGATACCAAAACCGGGCACCTTGGGCAGGCGCCGGTAGAAGGGGCTCATGGTGTCCCAGAATCCAGGCTCCGAACAGCCGATGCAACCGTGTCCTGCCATGACCGGCCAGGAAGTGCCTTCGTTGTAACGGATGGTGGGGCAGTTATGGAAAGTTTCCGGACCTTTACAGCCGAGCTTGTAGAGGCAGTGCCCCTGACGTTGGGCCTCATCACCGAAAGCTTCGGCGTACTGGCCGGCATCGAAATGGCCGCGTCGCTCACAGTTGTCATGAATGCGCTTGCCATAGGCGAACTTTGGTCGACCGAGACGATCAACCGCCGGCAGCTTGCCAAAAGTCAAAAAGTGAACAATGGTGGCGGTCAGGTTGTCGGCGTTAACTGGACATCCAGGCAGGTTGACAATTGCTGCACCCGGTACCAGACTGCCTACCGAAACGGCGCTGGTCGGATTCGGTGCCGCTGCCGGGATGCCGCCAAAGGAGGAACAGGATCCGACACAGATGGTGGCGGCAGCATTCTGTACCAGTTTTTTGCAATCATCCACAGCACTATGGCCGCCGATCGTGCAGTAACCACCACCGGCACCGGTCGGAATCGAGCCCTCAACGATCAGGATGTACTGACCTTTGTATTTTTCCATCGCCTGGTGTTTGGCCTCTTCGGCCTGGTGGCCAGCGGCCGCCATGAGCACTTCGGCGTATTCAATCGAGAGCAGATCGAGAATGAGCTCGCCAGCGGTGGGTTGATTAGCCCGCAGGAAGGCTTCCGAATCTCCGGAGCAGCTCTGGTATTCTACCCAGATCACCGGTGGGCGCTTGTCTTCGACCGCTTGAGCAACGGTAGGAATAAAGCTAACCGGTAGGGCCAGGGCAGCAGTCGTCGCAGTACAGAATTTGATAAAGTCACGACGATTGATTCCTTTGGCCTCCACGCGCTGAAGGATCTCCTCGGGAATCGGAGGGGAGACAATATCCAGGTCAGTTTTCATTGAGCGACCTCCTTTCGGTGTCAGTTTTTAAGCAAACGCACAAGCATAGTAAATTCGGCATATTAGGATTGATCAGTAAGGTTTGTTTGAGAAATTTCATGACCTCCTTGATATAAGATTAGAACACTGTTTGTCAAGCTAAAACAGATAGCATGAAAACCCGCGATAATTCAATCGCTCACCGCTGGGCTTAGTCAAACTGCAATCCCACGCAGCCAATGCTTGTTTAAGAAATATATCTCACTTTTTGCTTTTGCCAAGAAACTGTGAACTTAACTTCCACATCAGCTTATCGCTGGTATAGTTGAGTCGGCCTAAAATTTGTGTTTGCGGCAAAACTGAAACAGAGGGTTTTACAGTAATGAAAGTTTTTTTGACCGGCGGGACCGGCTTTGTGGGCAGCGAGGTGTTGCGGCAACTGCTTGCAGCGGGACATGATGTGCGGGCTTTAGTGCGTGAAGGTTCTGAGGACAAACTGGCTTTTACAGAAAGAGTGGAGATTCATTGCGGTGACGTTACTGATGCTGCCAGCCTTGTCGGTGCCATGG
>DAOWJU010000286.1 GCA_030640215.1 Desulfuromonadales bacterium | reverse complement strand
TTCTGGCTCAGCTTGTTACCGGTCAGACGAACCTTTTCGGCATTGAGGACGATGACAAAATCACCGGTATCAACGCTTGGTGTGTAAATAGCCTTATGCTTACCACGTAAGACCGTAGCTATTTGTGTAGCCACGCGGCCCAGAACTTTGTCTTCCAGGTCAACAACGTACCAGTCTCTCTGGAGATCTTCTTTTTTTGCAACGGGAGTACTCATTACTAACTATCCTCTCAATATAAAAATCTGTGGGTTACGGGGCTCACAGAAACTCGAAACTTAGTCAAAAGGCCTTGGGTTGTCAAGCTTTTTTTCGTTTTCCCTCGGACTTACTTTGGGATAAAAGAATGCTTTGCATTAATCCTGTTACAAAGGGCTGACAGGAGCTTCACAGCACCTTCGAGATCAGCCCAGTCAAGCACTTCTACAGGAGTATGCATGTAGCGTAACGGAATACTGATCAACGCAGTAGCCACACCACCGTGAACCAGTTGCATAACATTAGCATCTGTCCCAGTGGCGCGCGGAATACCCATGACTTGACAGGGAATCTTTTCTTCTTCAGCAGTCGTCATCAGAAGCTCGAAAAGCACCGGATTGATATTTGGTCCACGGGCAATGACCGGACCTTTGCCAAGGCATACCT
Organism: Desulfuromonadales bacterium; assembly: GCA_030640215.1. GTDB lineage: Bacteria > Desulfobacterota > Desulfuromonadia > Desulfuromonadales > BM103 > M0040. The sequence continues at coordinate 7,311 of DAOWJU010000286.1, read as the reverse complement.
CACCCAGATCTTTATGATCGGCACCTGGATAGTCGCTGGCAAAGCCAACTTCAACGGCAATGCCGAGATCGGGCTGCACACCATAAGCGCTGGTTGCCCCACCACGTAAGCCGACCTCTTCCTGTACGGTTGAGACTCCGTAGAGATCAACAGACAAACTATTTTGCCGACGCACTTCACGCAGCACCTGAGCGACGATAAAGGCACCCATTTTGTCATCGAGAGCGCGTGAGGTAAGACGAGTCCCCTGTAAACGCTCGACACCAACACTGAAAGTCACAGGATCGCCAATCGCCACGAGCTTGACGGCTTCAGCTTTATCCGTACAGCCGATATCAATAAACTGGCTCTTAAAAGGGACCACCTTGTCGCGATCTTTCGGTTCAATCTGGTGAATCGGCCGCTTGCCAACCACGCCAGGCACCGGGCCAGCAGAGGTGTGAACAGTGATTCTCTGACCAGGCACAAGATGCGCATCGACACCACCAATCGGCGCAAAAAAGAGATAACCCTGATCATCGATATACTTGACCATGAAGCCGATTTCATCACAATGCCCGGCCAGCATCAAACGCGGGGCACCCGCAGGGCCTTCGACATGAGCAACCACATTGCCCATAACGTCAGTGCGAATATCATCAGCAACATCAGCAAGAGCTTTACGGATCACGCGCTGTGCAGGCTGTTCAAAGCCAGACGGACTCGGTGCTTCGATCAGCTCCTTAAAAAACTGAAAATCTTTTTTATTCATAATGATTGGTCCTTCATTTTTAGTGAGTGTTTAACTCAGAGAACTGTGGACACAAGATTTTAACGCCCGCTTGCTCAAGACGCCAAAAGGTTAAGCAAGACGCAGAGACAATCTAATTGTTGAATTTTATTTCTTTGCGGCTTGCATTTACACCTTAGCGACTTTGCGTTAAAAAACTACCAGCTCCCAGAAAACAAGCACTATTGCTGAGGCGGGGATCATATTGATGGTTCAACAAATTCGCCCAGCAGAGAATTGCGAAAAGCTTTCGTGATTTTTACCGGCACCAGAGTCCCGGCAAGTTCTGCAGGACCGGAGAAATTCACAATCCGGTTCCAGGTAGATCGACCGAACAGCTGGCCTTCCCCCATTTTGCTCTCACCTTCAACCAGCACTTCCTGAACCGTGCCGACATCAGCTTCCCATATCTGGCGACTGATTTCCTGCTGCATATCGAGCATACTGTTGAAACGTTTCTGCTTTGCGTCAGCGGAAAATTCATCCGGCATATCGGCAGCAGTTGTTCCCCGGCGCGGTGAATAAATGAAAGAATATATTTCTGTAAAGCGCACCTTTTCGAGCAACGACATGGTCTCGGCAAAGTCATCTTCAGTTTCACCAGGAAAGCCAACGATAATGTCTGAGCTCAGGCGGATATCGGGGCAAACCTGATGCAAGCGGGACACAACTTTCAGGTAGCGTTCACGGGAATAGCCACGGTTCATAGCTTTGAGAATGTTATCTGAACCGCACTGTACCGGCAGGTGCAAATGCTTGCAGAGTTTATCAAGTTGACCAAAACAATCGATCAGCTCATCAGAAAGATCTTTCGGATGTGATGTGGTAAAGCGGATTCGATCGATACCATTGATGCCATTGACCTGCTCCAGAAGTGCAGGGAAACTGATTTCTTCCTCTTTGGTGCCGTAAGAATTGACATTCTGACCGATCAGGGTCACCTCACGCACACCCTGATCTGCCAGTTCACGGATTTCAGCAAGAATTTCGGCACTGGGACGGCTGATCTCACGTCCGCGCACATAGGGCACCACGCAATAGCTGCAAAAATTATCGCAACCTTGCATAACCGTAACAAACCGGGTGAAGGCATCCTGGCCTGTACGTGACGGAAAAAGTTGCAAACGGGTCTCACGATCCAGAAAATCCGTCTCTTCGCAGCGCACATGCTTCTCTGCAACCTGCTGCACCATTTCGGGGAGCCGGTGAACGTTGTGAGTACCGAAGACCAGGTCCAGATAAGGGAATTCTTCCAGCAGTTCTTTACCCTCTTGTTGAGCGATACAGCCGCCCATACCGATAATCAACGACGGGTTGCGCTCTTTGAGAGGCTTGAAACGCCCCAAATGGCCGTAAGCCTTGCGCACAGCCTTATCGCGTACAGCGCAGGTGTTTAACAAAACCAGGCCAGCCTGCTCCGGTTCTTCGGTCTGCTGATAACCAATCCCGGCAAGCAGATCAACAATCCGCTCCGAATCGACCACGTTCATCTGGCAGCCAAATGTTTCCAGGTAAAAAGCTTTATTATTCATACACTTATTTCCACATAGTTTAATATTGAGGCCAGAGACTAATCAAAAAGTGATTTAAAAGCAACAGGTTAAGAGGTTTGCTACGAATCTTCCTCGTTCGAGGACAGTCCCTTAGCCATCGCCTCTTCCAGAAGGTCTGTTGCCTGGCGAGGATGTTCGACACAATGCAACGTCAGTGGCTTATCCTCTCCCTTGTGAACCTGGAGTGTACCAAGTTGTTCACCCTGAGGCGTTAGCCTGAAATAAGTAATGTCCTGAAGTTCCAGAGACTCGATACGGCGCGTCAACAGACCACGCTGGACCAGCAGGCGACAATCCGTGATCGCGTAGTAGACGTGATTCCACTCCAGCCGAGCTTGCAGAAAATGACCAATCGTCAGGTAAAGCGCCATCAGCAGGAAAGGTAGTGGCAACCAGGCCAGCCAGAAGATTTCATACTCCTCCGCAAAACCAAGACCGGAGTATTGCCAGTAACTGCAAACAGGCAGGAGGACGAGGCCAAAAAATGAATGCCGCCAATTCCTGAAGGTGTAGCAACGTGGTGCCGGACGCCCTTCCCAGCGGATTTCTTCGCCAACACCCAAGATAAGTTCCCGTTTCATCTCGCACCTGCCGATTGTTTTAGACGTTTGGCGGCAGTCCGACCCAGCTTACTGGTGCGATCAGACTCCACAATAACCCGGTAAAGCGACTTGGCACCCTTTACATCACCGCTTTTCTCTCTGGTCTCTGCAAGCAGGAAGAGGTTCTCTGTCACCGGCAACAGGTGAACACTCCTGGCCAAGGCTTGATTCGCCTGGCGGAATTTGCCCTGTTGCAGATAAAGATAGCCGAGTCCCATCTGGGTTCGGTAGTAATCCGACTGCAGCTTGACAGCTTTTTGCAGATGCAGGCGGGCCGGTTGCAACTGGCCTGCTCGCAGATACGCCAGGCCAAGAGAACCAAGGATACGGGGTTCATCTGCCGTTGTTGCAGCAGCCTGCAGATACAGCCTGATGGCTTTTGCCTGATCATCAGCTTTCTCAACCTTTCGTGCGCTGGCAGCCAATTCATAGCCCGCTTGTAAGTCTGAAAACCGTTTGATTGACTCTGGCAGGTCTGTCGATCCAGCCTTGTCGGCTACGACGCCAGTGGGTTGAGTGGATGCCAGACAATCCTTCTCACAGGATTCACGCTCAAGAAGTCGGGCCAAGCGGATTGCCGCGGATTCGGGATCGTAGGTTGATTCTGATACTGACAAAATCTTCTCTGTCGCTTCAGCCATAGCACGCGTCACACGATTTTCATAAATGTTATTCGACAAACTAGCAGCATACTTCAGGAAAGATTTCAGCTCTGCCCGACTGTTCAATTCAGCCAGAAAACCTCGAGTTATAATGACTCGAGCACCCGGCAGTGGATAGAGTGCAGAGGCGCTCCGATCAGCGACTGAGACCTTGAGACGCTGATCACCCTGGAGATATTGACTGAGATCATTAGCGAGGTTCTTGTCGTAGTAAGGCCCGCCGAGCATCTGTATCAATCTACCCTCAACAGCAACTCCCACCCGCGCTTCTTCCGCAGGCGTCAGTTGCGGCGCTGTTACAGGAGCATACTGGGTTAAACTGGCGCAGCCAACCAACCAACTCAATATCACAAGCAAGCAGGCAAGGTATAATGTATCCTTGTAAATACGCATCGATATCATCCGGGCCCGTCTATTCTCTATCAAAGGAGTTCATCTGTTTTCTGTTAAGGATGAGCATCTTAGGCCATGCCTGCAAATCAGACAAGCCCAAGCGTCAATTGACAGTTTTATCTATGCGGAGAGCTAAAAGGTTTCTTCATGCAGGCAATCCATTTTAGCGATAAACTTAGCTTACGCAAAAAAGCCGCTTGCATTTCCCTGTCAAGTGACTATTATATCCCGCCCCAACTACTGCAGAGCAATTGTATATAAATAAAGGTATCAAATCATGACACGTAATCTACGCAACATCGCTATTATCGCTCACGTCGACCACGGCAAAACCACCTTGGTCGATGCGATGCTTAAACAATCCGGAGTCTTTCGCGAAAATCAGGTCATCACCGAACGGGTGATGGACAGTAATGATCTTGAGAAAGAACGCGGCATTACCATCCTTTCCAAAAACCTGTCAATTCACCATGGTGACATCAAAATCAATATTGTTGACACCCCGGGCCATGCTGATTTCGGTGGTGAAGTGGAGCGGGTTCTCAAGATGGTTGATTCGGTCCTACTACTGGTCGACGCTTTTGACGGGCCGATGCCCCAGACCCGCTTCGTCCTGAAAAAGTCCCTCGACCTCGGTCTCCGTCCCATCGTTGTCATCAACAAAATTGACCGACCAGGATCACGTCCGGAAAAAGTAGTCGACATGGTCTTTGACCTCTTTTGCGAACTCGATGCCGATGAGAACCAGCTTGATTTCCCTTTTATTTTCACGAGCGCCAAACAGGGCATTGCCAAACGCGAACTAGATGACGATTCTGACAATCTCAATCCGCTCTTTGAGATGATCGTTGAAAGGGTGGCGCCACCAACGGCTGACTTAGAGGCGCCCTTCCAGATGCTGGTCACCTCGATCGACTACAACGATTACCTCGGCCGCATCGCCACTGGCAAAATTTTCAATGGCAAGATTAATACTGGTGAAACGGTAGCGTTGATCAAGAAAGGTGGAGAGATCTCCAAAGGTCGCATCACCAAGCTACTTGGCTACGAAGGTCTCAAGCAAGTTGAACTCACAGAAGCAACCGCTGGCGACATCGTCACCATTGCCGGGTTTGACAATATCGGCATCAGTGAAACTCTGGCCTGCGCCGAAAACCCAAAATCGCTCCCCTACCTCGCCATCGACGAACCAACACTGTCGATGAACTTTATTGTCAATTCTTCACCGTTTGCTGGTCTTGAGGGCAAATACGTCACCTCGCGCAACCTTCGTGATCGTCTATTCAAGGAGTTGCGTACCAATGTCTCACTACGCGTAGAAGAGACTGCGAACACCGACACCTTCAGAGTTTCCGGTCGTGGCGAACTACACCTGTCGATCCTGATTGAGAACATGCGTCGCGAAGGCTATGAGTTAGCGGTTTCCAAACCTGAAGTCATCTGCCGCGAGATCGACGGCAAACAGTGTGAGCCGATGGAGTATCTGGTCATCGATGTCCCTGAAGAGTTCCAGGGCACAGTGATCGAAAAGCTTGGTCCCCGTAAAGCTGAGATGGCGGCGATGAACGCCCTCGATGGTTTCAATCGCCTGGAATTCGTGATTCCGGCCCGAGGTCTGATTGGTTTCCGCAATGAGTTTCTAACAGACACCCGTGGAACCGGCGTCATCAACCATACTTTCCAGGGCTACGCGCCCTGGAAGGGTACTATTCCTGGCCGCAAAAACGGCGTCCTGGTTGCTATGGAGACAGCAGAAACCGTTGCTTACTCGCTCTTCAATCTGCAGGGCCGCGGCACTCTTTTCGTGCAACCAGGCGTTAGAGTCTACGAGGGAATGATTCTCGGCCAGCATGCCAAGGAAAACGATCTGGTTGTCAATGCCTGCAGAGGTAAAAAGCTGACCAACGTACGCGCCTCTGGTACTGATGAGTCAATTCGCCTGACGCCACCACGAGATTTGACCCTTGAGCAGGCTCTGGAATTTATTGACAACGATGAACTGGTTGAGATTACGCCTCAATCGATTCGCCTGCGCAAGCGGCTACTCGATGAAAACGATCGTAAAAAAGCCCAAAAGAAAGCCGATTAGTTCTCTGAGCCAGTCCCTGCATGGGGGCTGGCTTTTCTCTTTCAATAGCAAAGAGCAACAACTGAATAGCGGCAGAATTAACCCACAAGAAATCTCATTTGAACTTATCGATAAGCTGCACAAGCACTACACTTGTAAATAAATTCCAAAAGGGTGTCAGATATCTTGAAAAAATCATCGGATAGCACTATGATTGGCGCGTTCTTCAAGAGCCCCATTTACCCCTGATGCACTATTTTATTTATCCTTGGTATAACCGGAGGAAGCGTGGACCGAGAGTTGAATGCTCACGAAAAGCAAGCCCTTTTAGCCATTGCCCGCCAAGCGATCATTCAAGGTGTGCAAACCGGCCAGGAATACATCGAACCCCGCGAAGAAAAAGCCCTGAACCAGCGCAATGGTTGCTTTGTTACCATTAAGCAGGATGGGCAATTGCGCGGTTGTATCGGTAATTTCCAGTCTGAGTTGCCACTCTTCAAAGAAGTAGCCCAGATGGCTCAGGCTTCGGCAGCGAAAGATCCGCGCTTCTACCCCTTCAAAGAAGAAGACCTCGACAATTTCACTCTCGAGATTTCAGTGCTCTCTCCGCTGCAAAAGACTGAAGATATCGAAGATATCGAAGTTGGCAAGCACGGTATTTACATTGAGAAAAGCTTCTATCGAGGCGTCTTGCTGCCACAGGTTGCAACGGAACACAATTGGGACCGGCAGACTTTTCTCAAACAGACCTGCATCAAGGCTGGCCTGCCAACTGACGCATGGGAAGCAGAGGATGCTGACATCTACGTTTTCAGTGCTCAGATCTTCGGCGAAAAAGACACAGAGTAGACCTCTTAAACAAACAATTGAATAAAAACGGGAAGGCAAAAGCCTTCCCGTTTTTTTGTGTGTCTATGCTATTCGCAAAAAAGCATATAAGGGTAAACGATTCGTGGATAGATCATGCATCCCAGCGTGTGGTTATACGTCGATCAATCAGGTAATTGCTACCAGGAAGGCTCTTTACGTAATCTTTGATTTCCGTCGCAACTTTAGCTATTTCTATTGGTGACCGAAAGGAACGCTTTACGTCCGAAACGACCGCAATCGAGATCGACATAATCGAGAAACGCCTCTTCACTCCATAACGGTCAATCCCTTCAATAAAACCATTGCTACGGTCCTCCTCAGCATAATACTCAGGAATCAGCCGGTCAAATTCGCTGATGATCGCCTGGCACACTTGTTCTGCTCCATCAGGAGA
>DAOWJU010000020.1 GCA_030640215.1 Desulfuromonadales bacterium | reverse complement strand
CCGGCGCCTGTGGCTTCACCAGGCCAACATCAACATGAACCTGTTTGCAACGCAAAAGCTGCTGGGACGCAAGGCGCAGGCCGGTGAAGCACCGGTTGTCCTTGATGAGTATGCTAATACGGCCTCAGCAGGGGCTATTATCGCATTTCACAAGTTTCATGAGGACTTTTCGCAGGGAGAACGGGGGATTATCTGTTCCTTCGGAGCCGGTTATTCGATCGGAAGTTTGCTCGTTGAGAAGTTATGAATCTTTGATTAGACTTTTGACCATATGGAAGAATTTGATGTCAGTTCACTATGTCATTGTGTTGGTCCCTTGCCTGTCCTGAAATACTGTGTCGCTAAAGAAAATAGCGGTAAGCTTGTGACTGAAGGGGAGGGACTGATTGTCTCTTATCATTACCGTAATAATCAGAAAGAAACACTTCCTTGTCTGATAAGGGGGAAAATTGTTGTTCTTGAGAGATCTGTTTTGTCTATAGGTCGTTAATCGACAAAGCTTAAAATATACAAACGTAACTTTAGCTTAACGCCAAGGAGGATATACCATGCTGCTGTTTGACCCAAAAACTAATGAACGTGCATACGCTGACGACAAGACTCGCGAACTGATGGACAAGGTCATCAAATTCTTTGAGGACAAGGGGCTGGAGTCAATTAAGAAAGATTTTCATGAGCGGGTCTGGAACCATGATTTTGTAGAATTTGCCAAGCAGAACCAGCTCTTCGCCACCCTGATGACCCCGGCGGGCTACGGCGCGGACGATTCCCGCTGGGATACCTGGCGTAACTCCGCCTTTTCGGAGATCACCGGTTTTTACGGGTTCACCTACTGGTACACTTTCCAAGTCTCCATGCTGGGCCTCTGCCCAGTCTGGATGGGTGAGAACGAAGAAATCAAGCAGAAGACGGCCAAGCTGCTACAGGATGGCCATGTCTTTGCCTTCGGTCTTTCGGAAAAGGAGCATGGGGCGGATATCTACTCGTCATCCATGGAGTTGAAGCCGACGGGCGATGGTAAGTATCTCGCCAATGGTCGCAAATACTATATCGGCAACGGTAACGAGGCGGCCATCACCTCAATGTTCGCTAAGGTGGCCGACACCGGTGAATATGTCTTCTTTGCTACCGACTCCCAGCATGAGAACTATGAATGTGTGAAGAACACGGTGGCCGATGCCAACTACGTGGCGGAGATCGCACTTAACGACTATCCGATCACTGAGACCGACATCATGGAGGTTGGCTCCACCGCTTGGGACAATATGCTCAACACGATCAACGTGTGCAAGTTCAATCTGGGATGGGGCTCCATCGGCCTTTGTACCCATGCCTTCTACGAGTCGCTCCACCACGCTGCAAATCGCAACCTCTACGGGATGCACGTGAGCGACTTTCCCCACGTGCGCCAGTTTTTCACTGACGCCTACTGCCGGCTGGTTGCTATGCGCGTCTTCGCTGACCGGGCTGTCGATTACATGCGCAGTGCCGGCCCGGAAGATCGCCGTTACCTGCTTTACAATCCCATGGTTAAGATGAAAGTCACAACCCAGGGCGAAGAGGTGATCCGGCTGCTGTGGGAGGTTATCGCCGCCAAGGGATTCGAAAGCGAGCCGTTCTTTGAGATCGCTGGGCATGCCGTTGGCATGCTGCCCAAGTTGGAAGGTACCGCACACGTAAACATGGCGCTGGTGGTGAAGTTCATGAAGAACTTTCTCTTCAACCCTGGAGAATACCTGGAAGTGCCTAAGCGAAATGATACAGCCACTGACGAATTCCTGATGAATCAGGGGCCGACGCGAGGCCTCGGCAAAGTGCAGTTCCACGACTACCGCATCGCCTACGATTCGGTGGACCTGCCAAACGTCAACGTCTTCAAACGGCAGATTGATCTGTTTAAAATACTGCTAGTCCAGGCGGGTCCCGACGAAAAACAGGCCAAGGACATCGACTTCCTACTGGGGTTGGGCGAATGTTTTACCTTGATCGCTTATGGCCAGCTGATTTTAGAAAATCGCCCCAACTTCGAAGAACTGGACGATGGCCTGCTCGACCAAATCTTCGACTTCATGGTACGTGATATGTCCAGATATGCACTGGATATTTTCAATAAATCCACCTCATTCGAAGAACAGAAGAAGTTGGCTATGGAGATCATTCAAATGCCGGTATTCAATGCGGCACGTTTTGATACCGTCTGGACTGACCACGTCTATGCACTTAGAGACGTTTATCCAGGCCCCAAATAGGCGGACAATATAAGGAGCAATCTGTTTAATCCAGGTTTGTCTCATTAATGTACAGTGACGCAAAAAGGAGCCAGAAGATGAAAACGAGAATCACTGAATTGCTGGGAATCGAATATCCTATTGTTCAGGGTGGCATGATGTGGGTCGGTACCGCCGACTTGGCTGCCGCTGTTTCTAATGCTGGCGGGTTGGGGATTATAACAGCGTTAAACCACCCGACAGCTGAAGAGCTGAGCAAAGAAATTGCACGCTGTCGTCAAATGACCACTAAGCCTTTCGGTGTGAATATAACCGTTCTGCCATCGATCAAACCACCACCATACGAAGAGTATATAAGGGTGATTATTGCCGGTGGTGTGAAAATTGTTGAAACAGCCGGTCGCAATCCACAGCCGTTCATGTCTGCTTTCAAAAAGGCTGGAATCAGGGTTATTCATAAGTGCACCTCTGTACGTCACGCGCTGAAAGCGGAGTCGATTGGTTGCGATGCGGTCAGTGTGGATGGTTTTGAATGTGCCGGACATCCCGGAGAAGAAGATGTACCGAACTTGGTCCTTGTGCCTGCTGTGGCGGCCAAATTGTCCATTCCCCTTCTTGCTTCGGGCGGAATAGGAAATGGTTGCCAGATGGCCGCAGCCTTTGCCCTTGGGGCCGAAGGCATCAATATGGGAACACGTTTTATGGCAACCGTGGAGGCACCCGTTCATGAGAATGTAAAACAGGCACTGGTCGATGCAGACGAAAGACAAACAACATTGATATTCAGAACGTTGAGTAATACGGCACGTGTGTTTAATAATAACATTGCCAAAGAAGTCCTCTGCATTGAGGCAAAACCAGGTGATACTGATTTTGCCGATGTTCAGCCTCTGGTCGCTGGTACACGTGGTCGTAAAGAGGTGCTGGAAGGTGGTGATATTAATGGTGGTATCTGGGCGATCGGTATGGTTATGGGTTTGATAGATGATATCCCAACCTGTGATGTTTTACTGAAGCGTATCGTTGCCGAGGCTCGTGAAGCAGTAGAAAAGAACATGAGTCTTCTGCTGGATTTATAGCTCAAGATATCTGTCCCTGACTTTCAGGTTCACATATGGCGTTGTTATGGGTGGTCTCGGTTGGCAGTTCAATCTGCATGAATTTTTAAAAGGATGCGAGTATGAAAATGGTATTGGGGATTGTCGGTTCGTTGCGCAGATCTGGCAACAGTGAAGTTGTCATCAAAGAAATCAGTCGTCAGGTCAGAGTCCCCCACGAGCTGCGCTTGCTGCGTCTGCCTGAATTCGATCTGAAATACTGTAACGCCTGTTATCGCTGCCTGATGGGGCCGCAGGGCTGCGTGCTGAAAGACGACCTGAATACGATCCTGGATGCCATTGCAGAGGCCGACGCGCTCATTATTGCGGCGCCCACCTATTTCCTCAGCGGCTCGGCCTGCCTGAAAACCTTTATCGATAGGGGCCTCGCCTTTTATCAGCGCTCGGATCAACTTTGGGGCAAGCCGGCGGTGGGTATCGGCGTTGCCGGGGTTGAGGAGAAGGAAGGGAGCACTATACTCGACATCGAAAGGTTCCTTCTGGTGCTGATGGCGAAGCAGAAGTCGGTCCGCATGATCTATGGAGCCTTGCCGGGCGAGACGATGCTGAATCAGGAAAACCGGGCGCTCGCCAAGGAACTGGCCACGGCTCTGTTTGCCGAACCTCAGCAGGAGGAGGTCAGGCAAGGGCTGTGCTGCTCTTACTGTGGCGGAGAAACCTTCCGCTTTTATCCAGGGAACAAGGTGCGTTGCATGCTTTGCAGTGAATCGGGCAAGTTGCTTGGCGAAGGGGGGCAGGCCTCGATTGAAATGTTGCCGAGCGAACATCCGTTCGTGGCGACTGAGCAGGATGCCCTCAACCATCGCGACTGGCTGCTCGGTATGCTCGGTAGCTTTAAAGAGAAAAAGAAAACTCTGGCTGGGGTCAGGGGCGAATATGCCGATGAGGTGCCTTTGATCAAACCGGTAAGAGAGTAAAATATTGCCCTGAGACTGTTCGTCGTGAAGTTCATAATTTATGCTTTTGGGTTGTGTCTCATGCACGCTTGAACGAAATTAACTCGACTGAATTCCCCTGCAGAAAACCAGCTTAGCAGGCGATTCCTTGTTCGGCCATATCTGAAGAGGTGGTTGACGATTTCTGTTTCCGTCATTCCAGATGACCTGAATTCTATGATCTTTTCTGCTGTAGCTTCCATTCTCTCGGCTTTTTCAAGCAGTCTGGATGCCGGTTTTTCTAAAATCAAACTGTGGCCACTCAAAAGGATGTCTGGTGCAAGCTCAGCCACTTTCCGTAGCGATTGAATCGTCTGAAACGGGTTCTCATGGCGCATAATCGCAGAGGCCCCGGAAGAGATGTAAAGGTCTCCTGAGAACAAGGCCCCTGACTCTTCATCAAAAAATGACACCTGGGTTTGAGAATGCCCCGGGGTCGGTATTCTTCTCAAGGATCGGCCTGGGTTCACAACCTGCGCCGGCAATTCTTCTGCCAGGTACGGCGAGACAGTTCCCCACCAGAGTTTGCGATAGAAAGGCATGGAGCGAACCCCTTCCTCCCACTGTAGATGACTGTTTGCAAGGTAGACAGGACAATTGTGCCTCAATGACAAGATCCCGCAATTCCCGGCATGATCTTCGTGATTGTGTGTACAGACAATGGCCGATATCGTCTTTTTTGCCAGGTATCTGTCAATTAATCCTGATGCATGGGGAAACCCGGTGTCGATAAGTATGTCGCCAGCCAAATAGAGAGAAGACCAGAAACCAAGCAGCCTTGACATGCGGTTCGAGACGCGAATCTCCGTAACCCCTGGCGTAATCCCACGTTCCTCCAGCCAGATATCTTTATCGACCAGACGTTGTAACTTCACTCAACAACCTCAAATGTTAGTTGGCTTTCTCTTCAGTTCTAATAATATGTTGGCAGCATAGTACTTCATAAGGACAGGCTTTTGTTGAAAAAGAGCAAGTACTCAGTTGTTTCTTGACGGAAGGGTTTCTCTTATATGTCTTAAAACGAGCAAAAGCTCGGAAACGTTGTTTTGTTTGATGAGTATATACGTCTGTTGGGCAAAGTTATTTACCAGGAAGAGGAGCTTTAAATATGGATTTTCAACTAAGTGATGAACAGCGCCTTATTCAGGAGACTGCCAAGGAGTTTGCCGCAAAAGAAATCTACCCCGTCTCGGCAGAACATGATGAGCAGGCCAAGTGGCCGGAAGAAATTCATAAGAAAGCCTGGGAGCTGGGGTTGATGAATGTGACGGTGCCAGAAGCCTGTGGCGGCCCCGGTTTGGGTTGTCTGGACAACACTCTCGTGACTGAGCAGTTGTCCTGGGGCTGTGTCGGCATCGGTGCCGGAATTATGCTCAACGCCTTGCCGACCGAGGTTCTGCTTTCCGGGGCAAGTGACGAGCAGAAGAAAAAGTATCTGGGCCGTCTCGTCGATGGTGAGTATGCCGCTTATGCAGTCACCGAGCCCTGTGCCGGTTCCGATGTCGCTGGAATCCAGACGCGTGCGGTAAAGCGTGGCAATGAGTACGTCCTCAACGGCAGCAAGATCTGGATCTCCAACGCTAACCACGCCTCCTGGTTTACCGTAATGGCCAAGACTGATCCCGAGGACGGTCATCGCGGCATGAGCTTCTTTATCGTCGAGCGTGACACGCCTGGTCTGGAGGTCGGTAAGCCGATTCCCAAGCTTGGGCAGAAAGCGGGCTGGACTGCGGAAGTCTTCATGGACGATGTGGTGGTTCCGGAATCGACCCTGATTGGTAAAGAGGGGGAGGGGTTCAAAATTGCCATGAAGACCTTCGACGGCTCCCGGCCTATGGTTGCAGCTTTTGCCCTTGGATTGATGCAGCGATGCATCGACCTGTCGCTGGAATATGCCCTGGAGCGCAAGACTTTCGGCGTGCCGATTATCGAACATCAGGCGATCGCCCACAAGATTGCCGATATGCAGATTCGTATGGAAGGTGCGCGTTTGATGGCTTACCAGGCCGCCTGTCTGGCAGACCAGGGAAGACGGAACACTTTACAGGCCTCCTGCGCCAAGGCTTATGCCTGTGATTCAGTGATGTGGGTTGCCACCGAGGCGATGCAGATCTACGGAGGGTACGGTTACAGCAAGGAGTATCCCGTGGAAAAACTGTTCCGTGATGCCAAGGTGCTGCAGGTTTACGAAGGGACCAGCGAGATTCAACGCAACATTATCGCCAGGGAACTGGCTAGTCGTTAAGGAGTCATTATGCTTGCCTTGGAGGGTGTAAAAGTTGTCAGCCTGGCAGTCAACCTGCCTGGACCGGCGGCTGCCAGACGCCTGCTGCAACAAGGAGCTCGGGTTATTAAGATCGAACCGCCGACTGGTGACCCGATGGCTCACTACCGGCCGCAGTTGTTCAGCAAAAGCGCCAAGGAGTGGGAACTTTGGGCCAAGGACTATGATCTACCGATCGTTGCGATTACAGGTGATGTGAACATTTAGCAAATAGTTGCAAATTATCAATAAACTTAAGGAGTCAAAAAATGAGCGGAAATGCCTACGTGGCCGGTGTCGATATGGTCAAGTTCAGCAAGCCTGGAACCCATGAGCCCTACCGGGTGATGGCGTCCAAAGCGATAAAGGGTGCCCTCAAGGATGCCGGGATCGGTTATGAGTTGGTGCAGCAGGCGTAT
>DAOWJU010000255.1 GCA_030640215.1 Desulfuromonadales bacterium | reverse complement strand
TCCCGGTAGCTGAATCAGAATACGATTGTCAGCCTGACGTTGCAAAGTTGGCTCACTTACACCAAACTCGTCGACGCGGTTGCGCAAAGTTTCCAGAGCCTGGCGCACGGCATAGTCGCGTACCTCTTCAATTTCATTGTCACTCATGCGGTAGTTCTTTTGAACATACCCGCCTTCGGCAGACAAAGTAATCGTTTCGAGATTGGGGAAACTATCAGCCATGATGGCATCAACTTGTTCACCAGCTTCCTCATCATAGACGGTGATGACAATACGCTCACCGGAAGACCGATCTACACGCTTGAAAATCACATCCTTTTCACGCAGTATTCCTTCAGTCTGGTCGACGATTGTATCAAGACGACTTTCCACAGCTTTGTCGACATCGACACCAAGGACCAGGTGCATGCCGCCCTGCAAATCTAAACCACGCTGGATCGGATCAAAGGCCTTATTCCACCAGTCTGGCAGACTTTTTTCGAATAGTGTTGGCCCGAGAGCGACCAAGGCTAGCACGAGACAACCCAGCACAAAACAAGTCCGAATCTTGAGGCTATTGGACATTCTGTTGCATCTCCTTTCAACCGACCCGCTTGACGGGCCGTCCTGTTCTTATATGGGAGGCTGAAATATCAGCCTGTCGGACAATCAATAAACTGGCTGCCAACATTCCCCTATAGCCGCTACTCTTCCAGTTGGTCAGTTTTGGTACCGACGACGGAGCTGCGGTTGATCTTGACACGAACGTTGCTGGCAATCTCCAGGGTCACAATGGTGTCCTGAACGGCCACAACTTTGCCATGAATTCCACCGGCTGTTACCACTTGATCACCGGTATTGAGGTTTTCAATCAGTTCCTTGTGTTGTTTAGCGCGCTTCTGCTGTGGGCGAATCAGCAAGAAGTAGAAGATCGCGAACATGATAACCAGCATGACGATTCCTTCCATTCCGGAACCTCCACCCTCTTGTGCGGCACCACCAGCCATGGCATAAGCATTTGTTGCAAACATGTTTTCCTCCTAGTATCGGACACTTAAAGATTAGTAGTTAACCATACGGAACCGGTGAAAGCATTCAGGCTTCACCGGCTTGAATTCGTTTTCGATAGAACTTTTCGCGAAAAACCTTGAACGTACCGGCAGTAAGCGCAGCCCTCATATCTTGCATAAGGTGGAGATAGTAATACAAGTTGTGGGTAGTATTCAATACCGATGCGAGAATTTCGTTACTTTGATAAAGATGACGCAAATAAGCACGGCTGTAGTTGCGACAAACATAGCAGGAACAATCAGAATCAATCGGCGTTTCATCCTCGACAAAACGTGCCTGTTTGATGCTGAGTTTTCCAAAACTTGTAAAGAGAACACCATTGCGAGCATTACGGGTCGGCATCACACAATCGAACATATCGGCACCACGGGCAACGGCTTCAACGAGGTTTTCTGGCGTACCGACACCCATGACGTAACGGGGCCGGTCCTGCGGCAAGAGTGGTAGAGACCATTCCATGACCTGATACATGACCTCAGCGGACTCGCCAACAGAAAGACCGCCGAGCGCATAACCGTCAAAACCTGTCTCGAGCAGCTCCTCGACACTCTGTCGGCGCAGGTCCTCTTCCATACCACCCTGGACAATACCGAACAAGGCTGCACTCTGATCGGTGCGAGCCTTTTTACAGCGTGCCGCCCAGCGACTGGAACGAGCTGTCGATTCAGCAACATACGCACGGGTTGCTGGATGGGGAATGCACTCATCAAAAACCATCATGATATCGGCACCAAGAGCTTCCTGAATCGCGATAGAGAGTTCCGGTGTCAGGATATGCTTACTGCCATCAAGATGTGACTGGAAACGTACACCCTCTTCATTAATTTTACGCAGGGCACCGAGGCTAAAGACCTGGAAACCGCCGCTGTCAGTCAGAATCGGTCGATCCCAATTCATAAAACGGTGCAAGCCACCTAAGCGGGCCAGGCGTTCATGACCAGGACGCAGGTAAAGATGATAAGTATTGCCAAGAATAATCTGGGCACCGATCTCCTTGAGCTGTTCAGGGAGCATGCCTTTGACAGTCCCTAGCGTACCAACCGGCATAAAAGCCGGTGTCTCGATAGCTCCCCTACGCGTGTGCAGGGTGCCACGACGCGCTTCTGTATCATGGCACACATTTAGGAGTTCGAATTGCGCCGGTTTTTCATGTAAATTATTCATCAGGCCTGACTGTCAAAATAAAGTGTTAGTTGTTTTTTCGCGCCCCACATCCCACGCCACTCGTAACGTCATTCAATCAACATACAATCGCCATAGCTGAAAAAACGATAGCTATGATCAACCGCTTCCCGGTAAGCCTGCAGGATAAAATCTCTGCCAGCGAAAGCTGAAACCAGAACAAGCAGTGTGGACTTGGGAAGGTGAAAGTTGGTGATCAGTGCATCAACCATGCGGAACCTGAAGCCCGGCAAGATAAAGAGGTCAGTTTCCCCCTGCCCGGCCTGCAGCAAACCTTGCCCATCTACAGCATGTTCGAGGGTTCTTGTCACTGTCGTCCCCAAGGCAACAATGCGACGTCCGTCAGCACGAGCGGCATTAATCTGTTCTGCAGTTGTCTGCGGAATTTCGTAGATCTCCGAATGCATGCGATGTTCACGCAGATTCTCGGTACGAACCGGCAAGAAAGTTCCCGGGCCGACATGCAAGGTAATGCCACAGACATCGATATTGCGATCAGCTAAAGCGGCGAAAGTTTCTTCAGTAAAATGCAAACCAGCCGTCGGCGCTGCCACTGCGCCCGGATTGTTGGCAAACACCGTCTGATAGCGATCCTTGTCAAAATCGTGATCTTCACGGCGGATGTACGGCGGCAAAGGCATATGCCCGGCCCGTTCCAGGACTGCGAAGAATTCACCTGGGCAGTTGAAGCGTATCAGTCGTTGCCCGTCTTCTTCCGCAGCGACAACCTCACCACAAATCTCTTCAGGAAACTCAAGCAAGGCACCGACCCGAACCGGCTTGGAACTTCGTGTCAGACAACGCCAGATATTCTGTAAAGGATCGACTTGGCGAATCAGTAAAGCTTCCACCTGTCCGCCGCTCTGTTTCTTACCAAGGAGTCGGGCAGGCAAGACGCGGGTTTCATTACGCACCAACAGGTCGCCTTCTCGAAGAAGTTCCGGCAAAGAGTCAAAGTGCTTGTGAGCAATCTGTTCCTTCTCTCTGTTGAGGAGCAGCAGGCGTGAAGCGGAACGTTCAGCAAGAGGCTGTTGAGCGATCAGCTCCTGCGGAAGATCAAAATCATATTCAGTCAACTTCATAATGTATTAATGCTTGCAATTATATGCATACGCATATATTAATCACCTTTAACTGTATAGACGAGCAGCAGACCAGCCAGCATAAAAAGAAGGCCGATGACACGCAGGTAACGGTCATCCAGTCGGGAGAGTTCAATCAGCATACGTTTGGTCCCGCGCGGCGAAAGAAACCACGGAATGCCTTCAACAATCAGGACAACGCCGAGCACAATGACTAGAGGTTCGAGGGACATGAGCGGAAGATAATATCCTTACAATCTATTCTGGTGTGTTTTTTGCAAAATCTAAACCGTGATTGACCCATTGACCCAGTCAGACAGCGCAGGAATACTGTTTTTTCTGCACTGTCAAACCTAATAAGTTATAGAGATGTACCTGGGGTGTCAAGTTAAGACGTTATTGTTATCAAAAAGATGGTGACAGCGTCACATGTTAACTAACGCCATATGACGATGTCTCCGTGTAATGACGCAAATCAGAAGGGTTCATGCTGACAGGACGCCTTAAAATCTAACTATGAATTCACTCAAAATAAAATTTCTTGGTTTGTGCTGTATCATTCTGATGGTCGCCATCGGCCTGACGACCTGGTACAACCTGCAAACGCAAAAAGCCATGCTCAGCAAGCTGGCAACTGAACACGGTCGCATGCTGGCTGAAACAATCCGCAATAGCATTATTACCGACATGGCCAATGGCAAGAATGACCGGGTCGGTCATATTCTAGGTAAAATCAACAATGAACCAGCCATTGACAACGTGCGCATCTTTGATGAATCCGGGCGGATTCTCATGGCTGCAAGCCCTGAAGAGATTGGCGACCTGGTCTCCACCTCAGAGTTGATGGCTTATCGAACCGGTAATTTCAATTTTTCCAGTTCGATGGCAGATCATGAGAATTTCAACTCAATAGTACCTATTTATAATCAGCAGATTTGTCATTCTTGCCATGATGAATCAATCAAGGTGCTGGGCGTCCTGAACCTGCAACTCTCCCTCGAAGAACTGTCCAACATGCAGAATAGCGGACGCAACGCGACTATGATCGCCTCTGGTGTCATGCTGGTTATCCTCATTCTGACGATCACAGCGTTCCTGCTGGTCTATGTTGATGCACCGATCCGCAGATTGGTCTCTGCCATGGATCTCGTTGAGAAAGGTCAGTTTGATGAGGCCCATACAACGGTCAGCAGCTCCGATGAGATGACCCTGCTCTCTTCCAAGTTCAACTACATGGTACAGCGCCTGCGCGAACTTGTCGAAAGCACGATCAAAAATGAACGTGAGCTTGCAGTCAGCCAGGAAAAGCTTGCCCACAGCGAAGAAATCCATTCCATGAATATGACCCTTGAGGATCGACTCAAGGAGATTGAATATCTTAACATCAACCTCGAGGAACGCATCGAGGAGATTGAAGAAGCCAACTACAAAATTGCCGACCTCGCCAGCGAGCTTGAAGAGAAGAACATTGGTCTCACCCAGGCAGTTGATCGGCTGCAGGCACTTTACAAAATGGGCCTGGCGGTCAACGCCACCATGGACCTTGGCAAGTTGCTGGACCTGCTCAGCCAGAAGAGTATGGAAACCATGCGGGCTCAGGTCGGATACATCCTCATGCTCAATGAGAAAACCGGCAACCTTATCGTTGGCGGTGCCGGTGGCATTTCTGAAGATTTTGATCTCGAACTGGAGATCCCGCTCAAGCCTGGTGGTGTCTCCTATTGGGTTATGAATAATAACCAACCTAAGCTCGTTGAAGACGTCGACAAGGAACGCGAGTTCAGCAAAATGAGCCGGCTCGGCTTTATCCGTGAATCGGTCATCTGTGCGCCACTGACCGACCAGGACAAGGTCATCGGTACAATTACTGTGGCCAACCCTGTCGATGGCTCCAGTTTTGGCGCTTCAGATATTGAGCTGCTGACAACGATCGCGGCTCAGGCAAGTATTGCAATCCGCAACGCCCGCCTCTACGAAGCTCAGGAGAGTACCTATCTAAACACCGTCCATGCGCTCGTCTCCGCGATCGAGGCAAGCGACGCTTATACGCGCGGTCATTCAGAACGAGTAACCCGTTACAGCGTGGCCCTGGCGAAAAAAATGGGCATGTCAGGCGAGCCTCTCAAACAACTCGAACAAGCGGCGATTCTGCACGACATAGGCAAAATTGGCATCGATGTGGCGCTGCTTCACAAGAAAGAGAAGCTGACTGCTGCGGATATCGATGTTCTTAAATTGCATCCTTCGATCGGTGTGCGTATACTCGAACCAATTCATTTCCTGGGAACAGTTCGCGAGATTATCGAACAACACCACGAGCGGTATGACGGCAATGGCTATCCGAATGGCCTGAGCGGTGATGAATGGCGCCTGGAAGGAAAGATCCTTGCCGTTTGCGACACCTACGACGCCATGACTTCTGATCGCCCTTACCGCAAGGCCTTGTCTCATGAGATTGCCACACAGGAAATCCACGATCATTCCGGCACTCAATTCGATCCGGAAGTGGCGACAGCATTTCTTGAAATGTGTAATGAGGGTCTACTTCCACAATAATCGAATAAGCCTATGAAAGCAGCTGACTTGCCACAGAGCTCACCTAAACCCCATCGCTTTCGCTCCCTGCGCAGTAAGGTTTTACTGCCTTTCTTTCTCTTAATCGCGGCTCTTTTTGCCTCTGCAATCTGGGGCTCTTTCCATCTTTCCGACCGTTCTTTCAAAAACAGCGCAGACGAACGTCTGGCTGCCACCCGGGAAGTCCTGTTTCGCGAATTCAAAAAACAGGAACTGATTCTGCAGACATATGCTGTTATCATGCAGCAGTTTCAATCCCTGTCCGAGCGTTTTCAAAGTGAAGCCGAAATCGGCATCCTCCAGGACCGGCTTTTCAGCACCCTGGAAGAATCAAACATCTCCACAGCTTTTTTCCCTGCAGACATCCGTGGCCTTGTCCCACAAAAAAGCCTGGTAGCCCTCTTCGATCAGGTTCGTCGCAGCAATCAAGCCCGTTTTCGCTACAGTAGTGAATTCGGTGGCGTTCCTGTCCTTATGGTCGCTGCCCCACTCTATGACCGGGGTGAAATTAATAGAATTCTCCTGTTACGGACAGTAATGGGCGAATCCTTTTTACGCAGCGTAGCCTCGTCACTGAACGTTAAAGTCACCTTGATGACGATAGACGGTCAGATCATGGCTAAAAGCAGTGATGAAACCACTGATCTCATCTTGACTCCAGCCCAGATCAATCTGATCGGCAGCGGTCAACCTCTTTACCTTGATCACGACACTGGCAAAACTCCTGAGCGCCATCTCTTCTCAATTATCCCGCTTGGCAGTAGCGACATGATTTTGCTTTCCCTTGAAGCAGACCTTAAGGGAAAAACAGATCTGCAGAACTCGACCATTTTGCGTATGATTCTGGTCATGGTCGCCATTACTATCATCGGTGCCATCTTTTACTTCCGCAGAATCAGCGCGATTACCCGGCCAGCGAGAGAATTGCACAATGCAACCGAAGCCATCAGTCGCGGCAACCTGAACTACCGGATTCAAGATATTTCCAATGATGAATTAGGCCAGATTGCCATATCATTTAATCAGATGGCCACGGATCTCGAAAGTTCATACCAGACACGTGCGAATCAGGACATTGCAGCCGCACTTGATCACGAGGCCGCCAGCACGAAAAAGATCCTTGAAAGAAAGGAACGTGAGCGAGACAAGATCAACGAAGAGTTGAGCATCATCCAGCGTGAGTCCAAAGCGATCTATCAGCTAAACCAGGCGATGACAGCGTCAATCGAACTGAGTGCGCTCTTCGACAGGATTCTGCAGGTTTTAAATGAAATCCTGGCTTGTGACCATATTGTTTTACTGGCTCACAACCCTGGCGACAGTGTCCTTGAGGTTGTACGGACAACCGGTCTGGACGTTGACGCTTTGAGCAAAGTTCGCTTTACTTTCAATCAAGGGGTTACTGGTGAAGCAGCGCAGAGCCAACGAACAATTTATGTAAAAGATATCGACAAGGACACCCGGAACCTGAGCTACCACGGCCAGGTGGTCACACGCGGATCAATGATTTCCGTACCTTTGATTGTTAAAGGACGCCTGGTTGGTGTCATCAATCTGCATAAGAGGCAGATTGATGCTTTTTCCACCTCAGAGCAAAAGCTGATTCAGGCTATTGCTAATCAGACCGCTCTAGCGATAGACAACGCGCAACTGTTGGAAAAGAGCCGGGACTTGAGCAATACCGACGAGCTGACCGGGCTTTCCAACCGGCGCCACTTTCAGGAGATTCTCAAACGTGAAGTCGCGCAAGCCCGTCGTTTCAGTTCGATTTTTTCCATTGTCATGTGTGATATCGACGGCTTCAAGAAGCATAAAGCCACCTTGGGCAGCATGCACGCTGACGCCCTGTTGCGCCAGGTCGGTCAATCACTATTAAAGTGTACGCGAGGTATCGACCTGGTCTCTCGCTTTGGTAACGACCAATTTATTATTCTGTTGCCCAAAACGGACAAGAAAGGCGGGATAGCCGCCGCAGAGAAGCTACGTAAGCGCATCAGCGATGAGGACTTCTCCCGTCATATCGATTATGAGACAGCCTTCAAGTTGACTGTTTCTTTAGGCGTGACGGAATTCCCGGGCGACAGTAAAAACATCTACGAGCTATTGAATTTAGCAGATCGCGCCCTGTACGCAGCGAAGCAGGACGGCTGCAATTGTACCGTCGGCTGGGAAGGCGCTGCACCTGGACCGGAATAGAACGTGAGGAGTGAGGGGTAAAACGCGAAGTGAAATAAACCAAACATCAAAGGCCACCTGGATTCAGGTGGCCTTTGATGTTTCTGCAGAGAATCGAAATCTATTAAGGGAACACTGGCGGAATCATTAAGCCTGTACTCTCAGGTAAGGACAACATGAGATTCATATTCTGTATTGCCTGCCCGGCCGCACCCTTGACCAGGTTGTCAATTGCACCAATAGCAATCACCCTGCCGGTCCGATCATCAACAGCCAGACCGATATCACAATAGTTGCTGCCACGGACCTGTGAGACGTTTGGCAGTTGTCCTTTTGGCAGAACCCGGACAAATGTCTCAGCCGCGTATCTTTCAAGATAAATATCATGCAGTGCGTCCAGTGTGAGTTGATTGGACAGACTTGCGTAGCAGGTACTTAAAATGCCTCGGTTAATCGGCAACAAGTGCGGTGTAAAACTGATCGTCAGAGCACTTCCAGACAAAGTGCCGAGTGTCTGCTCGATCTCTGGAGTATGACGATGCCTGGGCAGACTGTACGCTTTGAAGCCTTCATTGACCTCACAGTAAAGTGTATCTACCTTGGCCGCACGACCGGCACCACTGGTCCCCGATTTACTATCAACAATAATAGTTGTTGGATCGATCAGGCCATTTTCCAGTAAAGGAGCCAGGGCCAGGGCCACACTGGTTGGATAACAACCAGGGTTGGCAATCAACCGGGCAGCAGGAATCTGCTCACGAAAGAGCTCAGGGAGCCCGTAAACGGCTTCAGCGAGCAGTTCTTTAGCCGTATGCTCCTGATACCACTCTTCGTAGACCGAGACATCACTGATACGGAAGTCTGCAGAGAGGTCGACAACACGACAACCAGCACCAAGCAGCGCAGGGATCATGCCCATCGCTGTTTGATGAGGAACTGCTGTGAAAACCAGGTCAGCACGGCCCGCCAGACGCTCCGGATTGACATCCTCAAAGACGAGATCGAGGCTGCCCTGCAAAGAAGGAAATACCTTACATACCGCTTGCCCGGCATATTGACGTGATGTAACACACACCAGTTCCGTATCAGGGTGTTGTGAAAGTAGCCTGAGCAATTCTACGCCGGTATAACCACTGGCGCCAATAACTGCGATCCGATGCATATCCACTCCTTAACTCTTCGTCATAACGCCTTAAACTGTCCAAGACGTTGTCCATAAACGGCAAAAGGGAAGCCCTCAGGCTTCCCTTTCCAACCAAATATCCAAGCAACCCATAAGGGCTGCAGGGGGTTAACGCTTGGAGAACTGGAAGCTACGACGAGCGCCGCGCTTACCGTACTTCTTACGTTCCTTGATCCGACTGTCACGGGTAATGAAACCAGCCTTCTTGAGCGATCCACGAAGCTCTGGATCAACTTCGAGCAGGGCCTTGGTGATGCCATGCTTAATCGCACCGGCCTGACCAGAAGGGCCACCGCCGGCAACGTTCACGGTAATATCGAACTTGCCGATATTCTCGGTCAATTCGAGAGGCTGACGCACAACCATCTTGGATGTCGGGCGGCCGAAATACTCATCAATCGTCCGTTTGTTAATAGTAATTTCACCAGTACCCGGCTGCATCCAGACACGGGCAATAGAGGTTTTTCTCTTACCGGTGGCGTAAATTCTCTGATCTGCCATCGTCTATATCTCCTGAATTCCCTTAAACCTGAAGTTCTTTGGGCTGCTGTGCCTGATGCGGATGGTCGGAACCGCAATAGACTTTAAGTTTTCTGTACATCTGACGTCCGAGTTTGTTCTTCGGCAACATTCCCTTGACCGCTTTCTTGATCAGCTCTTCGGGTGTTTTCTCAAGCATTTTACTGGCCGGAGTCGCAGTCAAGCCACCAGTGTAACCACTGTGGCGATAATACATCTTCTGGCTCAGCTTGTTACCGGTCAGACGAACCTTTTCAGCATTGAGAACGATGACAAAATCACCTGTGTCAACGCTTGGCGTATAAATAGCCTTATGCTTACCACGTAAGACCGTGGCTATTCGGGTAGCCGCCCGGCCCAGAACTTTGTCTTCCAGGTCAACAACGTACCAGTCTTTCTGGAGATCTTCTTTTTTTGCAACGGGAGTACTCATTACTATCCTCTCTATATAAAATCTGTGGGTTTACGGGGCTCACAGAAACTCGAAACTTAGTCAAAAGGCCTTGGGTTGTCAAGCTTTTTTTCGTTTTCCCTCGGACTTACTTTGGGATAAAAGAATGCTTTGCATTAATCCTGTTACAAAGGGC
>DAOWJU010000076.1 GCA_030640215.1 Desulfuromonadales bacterium | reverse complement strand
GCCACCGGGCAGCGACTGCAGACCGGCACGGTGTAACCGGGCCAGACATTCAGCCATGGAGATCCCGGAGAGTTTGGCAATATGCACAATCTCGGCAGGCGAGAGAGAATGAATTTGCACCGTCGGGAAGCGATGACGGAGTTGACGAAATAGATCTGCAAACCAGTCGAGCTTCAGGTCGGGATGCAAACCGCCCTGCATCAGCAGTTGCGTGCCACCACTATCGACCAACTCCTGAACCTTGCCGAAAATCTGCGTATAACTGAGCACGTACGCGTCGGGATGCATCTCGTCTCGGTAAAATGCGCAGAATTTACATTTCGAGGTACAAATGTTGGTGTAGTTGACATTGCGGTCAACGACGAAAGAGACACGACGATCCGGGTGCATGCGCCGACGCACACCGTCAGCCAATTTGCCCAGGCTGAGCAGGTCGGCTTGGTTTAAGAGCCAGAGTCCCTCGTCCCGGTTGATCGGTTGTTTGCTTTCCAGTTTATGTGTGATCTGTTCGAGCATCTGTTTTTCAGCCTGAAGTCCAGAGTAAATCAATGCAGAATTAACAGTTCAAAATTAGTTGCGAATCAATAGGCTCGCAACTCTTGATAAAGTGTATCCCGCTCCACCGGTTGCTTACCCGCCTTATGAATCAGGCCGACAAGCTGTTCTTTACTTAACTGCTGGGGCGAATCAGCCCCGGCGTCATGACCAATTTGTTCCTCAACCACCGTACCGTCAATATCATTAACACCAAAAGCCAGCGAGACCTGTGAAACTTTCAGCCCGAGCATGACCCAGTAAGCTTTGATGTGCCGGAAGTTATCGAGGTAGAGCCGACTGATTGCCAGGGTCTTGAGAGCATCAACCCCACCGACGCCTTTTGCTCCCGGCACCCGGGTATTATCCGGTTGAAAAGCCAAAGGAATAAACGCCTGGAAACCACCGGTGCGATCTTGCAACTGGCGCAATCTGGCGAGATGATCCACCCGGTCGGCATAGCTCTCAACATGACCGAAGAGCATGGTGGCGTTGGTTTTCAGGCCGGTCTGATGAACCTGCTCAGTAACTTCCAACCAACGCTCACCGGTAATTTTTTCGGGACAAATCTGCTTGCGCACTTCAGAGGCAAAAATCTCCGCGCCACCGCCGGGCATAGAATCAAGGCCTGCCACTTTCAATTCCGTGATAACTTCAACAGGAGATTGCCCGGTCAGTCTGGCAAAATAGTCAATTTCTACGGCAGTAAACGCTTTGATGTGCAAATTCGGGCTGTCCGCCTTGATGGCCGCCAGGATCTCCAGGTAAAAATCAAAAGGTAGATCAGGATGCAAACCGCCAACCATGTGGATTTCTGTGGCACCAGCAGCGCTTGCCTCGGCAGCACGTTTGAGGATTTCATTGAGCGCCAGGGTGTAGCCACCATCTTCACCTTCATCTTCGCGACTGAACGCGCAGAAGGTGCAGCGGTTGACGCAGATATTTGTGTAATTGATGTGACGATTAACGTTGAAGTAAACCTTGTCGCCATTGATACGCTGGTTGGCAAGAGCGGCCAGTTCGCCAACAGCAAGAAGATCGTCGCATGCAAAAAGAGCCAGGGCCTCATCGTCGGAGATGCGGGTTCCAGACTTAATTTTTGCCCGGACATTTTCGAATAGGTTGGTCATAATGGTTTGTTCTGTCTCCTGCCTGTTACGGGGAGCAACGATCAAGGTCAAAATCAAGATCGCCGATCCCGGTCGGCAGCCGGGTTGCTTTCTTTCCAAGCCCAAAGAAAGTAACCAAAGAAGGACTTGCGCTGCGCTGGGCTACAAGACCGGTAAAACAAACGAGGCAGCTTAACTGATAGTGGGGACGCGACCCGCCGGTCTTGATTCTAAATCTTGGTTTTTTCAGCACCCCGTTGAGATCATTCCCGATCCTCACCCCATCGCTCAAAGAGTGAATGCTGAATATCCAGCTGATCAAGCACCTTACCAACCACAAAACCCACCAGGTCATCGATCTTTTCCGGTCCATGGTAAAATCCCGGCATCGCTGGCAGAACAACCGCACCTGCTTGGGAAAGACGTAACAAATTCTCCAGGTGGATCGTGCTGAAAGGGGTCTCTCGTGGCACCAGGATCAACTGGCGACGTTCTTTGAGCACAACATCAGCAGCTCGTTCCAGCAGATTACCACTCAAGCCAGCAGCAATCCTGCCCACGGTCCCCATGGAACAGGGAATGACAATCATTGCATCGGCGGCCGCTGAGCCGCTGGCGGCACCCGCCCAGAAGTCATCAATGGCCAGACAATCAACGGCAATGCTGGCAAAATGCTCTTGAACCTGGTGACGCTGTTCCTTGATCTCTGCGGACCAGTCGAGCCCGGTTTCATGCTGCAGAACCTGGCGTCCCGCAGATGTCAGAATCAGACTGACGCGTTCACCAGCGCGCAGCAGCTCATTGACCAGTCTTAGTCCGTAAACAGAACCGGAAGCTCCGGTTATCGCCACGACAAAATGTCTTATTTCATGATTTTCTGAAGACATTGTTCCTCGGTATCAGACAAGAGCATCCGCAAGCGTAAAGAGGAAAATCGTTACGCTGATATAGCCGTTCATATTGAAGAAAGCAGCATCCAGACGCGACAGATCGTCCGGGCGCACCAGCAGATGTTCATAGAGCAACAGGCCTGCCACCACCATGACACCTAACAAATAAATAAAACCCAGCCCTTCGCTGAAGAAGAGTATCAGGAGCAGGAGTACCATGGTCGTATGAAACAGACGAGTAATCTGGAATGAACGCTCAATACCAAAACGTGAGGGGATCGAAAAGAGACCATTATCGCGATCAAACTCGTAATCCTGCAAGGCATAGAAGATATCGAAACCAGACACCCAGAAGAGAACTGCCAGACCAAGCACGATAACCGGCCAGCCGATATCACCACGCAGGGCGATCCAGGCCCCAACGGGTGCTGCGGCAAGGCAGATACCCAGAACAATATGGGCCATGGCCGTAAAGCGTTTGCAGTAACTGTACAAAGCCAGAAAGAAGATAGCGACCGGTGTCAGCTTCAAACAAAGCGGGTTGAGCATCCAGGCTGCCAGAAACAAGAGGGCAAACGCTCCCATCACCAGCAGCCAAGCCTCAGTCAGAGCGACTTTACCCGCCGGTAGATGCCGTCCTGAGGTGCGGGGATTCTCAGCGTCGATGCGGGCATCAATGATGCGATTCAGCCCCATTGCGCCAGTGCGAGCTCCAACCATAGCCAGGCAGATCCAGAAGACCTGGCCAAAGGTTGGCGCTGTTCCACTTGCCAGTGACGCCAGCACTACCCCCATCAAAGCAAAAGGAAAAGCAAAGACCGTGTGGGAGAACTTAATCATCTCCAGCAGTGCTATCAGCTTTCCCCAAGCACTATTTGTCATTGTCGTATCCATAAGTACGCCAGTTTACAACGCTCTAGCCACAGGTTCAAGCAAAGCTTCATCAGTATAACTATTTACAACAAGAACATGCTCTCGAATATTTTTCTGGTAGTATTTATTGGGACATTAATTTGACTAACGTGAACAGGAGTACAACATGTCTGATTTTATGAAGGAGTTCCTCAAGAAGGAATCTTCTGTGGGTATTTTGCTGATGATTGCCACGGCATTAGCGATGATCTTTGCAAATTCACCGTTGCACGTAGTCTATGATTTCATCCTCGACACCCCCCTGGAAATTCGACTGGGGCGGCATATTCATATCGCCAAACCGCTTCTGCTCTGGGTCAACGACGGACTGATGGCAGTATTCTTCTTTCTGATTGGCCTGGAGGTCAAACGTGAGGTCTTGGTCGGCCAACTCTCCAGCCGCGCTCAAATCGTTCTTCCCGGCGTCGCCGCAGTAGGCGGCATGCTCGTTCCGGCCATGGTTTATGTCATGATCAACGCGGGTAACTCTGTCGCTCTTAGCGGTTGGGCAATCCCGGCAGCAACCGATATCGCCTTTGCTCTCGGCATCCTGGCCCTGCTCGGTGATCGGGTTCCCGCCTCGCTCAAAATATTCCTGCTCGCCCTGGCGATTATGGACGACCTCGGAGCCATTGTCATTATTGCCGTCTTCTATTCCGGCGATCTCTCCATGACCATGCTGGTCCTCTCTGCCATCTG
>DAOWJU010000004.1 GCA_030640215.1 Desulfuromonadales bacterium | reverse complement strand
TCGCGATCATAGATCGACAGGCCGGTGATATCCGAGGGCAACAGGTCGCTGGTACACTGAATGCGCCCGAAAGAGAGGGCCAGAGCGTGAGCGAGAGCCAGGGCCAGTGTGGTTTTGCCGAGGCCCGGGATATCCTCCAGAAGTATATGCCCTCCCGAGAGCAGAGACATCATTGCCAGTTTGACAGCCTTGACTTTGCCTTGCAGATATTGATCAGAAA
Organism: Desulfuromonadales bacterium; assembly: GCA_030640215.1. GTDB lineage: Bacteria > Desulfobacterota > Desulfuromonadia > Desulfuromonadales > BM103 > M0040. The sequence goes on along the minus strand of DAOWJU010000004.1, from coordinate 3,232 downwards.
GGGTCTCGATCACATTCAGGACCGGGATACGCGGATCATTGGACATAGGAGAAAGGCTCCTTTAAGATTTGTCTGAATTAGTAATTAAGCCGTTGGCGAACGTATTTAAATATCTCCATAACCACCAGGAGTAACCCGGCCAGGCCAAGTAAACTCAACCAAACGTTCAGGGTCACCGGGGCAACTCCGAGCACCTTCTGCATGAAAGGCCACTGCATGCTCAGGATATGTATCCCCTGCGCAAGCACTACCCCGCCAATCAGCAAAGGATTGCGTTTCAGCGGAACCCGGAAAACCGAAAGACGCTCGGAACGACAATTGAAGGCATGAACATTTTCCAGCAAGACCATTAATAATAGCACAAAGTTACGCGCCTCAGGCACCTCGATGCCTTGAGCCAGCAACCAGGCCCAGGTCGAGAAGGCAAGGGCTCCCATGGTTAAACCGGATATCACTGTTTGTGATACCATCAGACGATTGAACAAGCCCTCGCTTGGCGGCCTCGGTGCATGGGACATGACGCCCGATTCCCCGCCTTCAAAGGCGAGCGCCACATCCTGGATGCCATTGGTCACCAGGTTCAGCCATAACAACTGCACAGCCCCTAGAGGAAGGGGCAGCCCGCAAAGCAGAGACAGGGTAAAAAGCACAATTTCAGCGCCACCGGTGGATATCAGCAGATAGATAACCTTGCGAATATTGTCGTAGGCAAAGCGACCTTCCTCAATGCCAGCGACCAGCGAAGAAAAATTATCATCGATGACAATAATCGAAGCTGTCTCCTTGGCAACATCGGTTCCGGTGCCCATGGCGACGCCGATGTGGGCCTTACGTAACGCTGGCGCATCATTGACACCATCGCCGGTCACCGCAGTAAAATGACCCTGCTGATTCAAGGCATCGACAATCATCAGCTTCTGCAAAGGGGTCACCCGGGCAAACACACTGACACTACTGAGACGCTCCTGCCATGCGGTTTCATCCATGACAAGCGCCTCTAATTGGTTGCCCGTGAGTATGTCCGCTTCACTCTTCGCCAGATCAAGCTCCTTGGCGATACCAAGCGCTGTTGCCGGATGATCCCCGGTAACCATGATGACGCGCACACCGGCGCGACGGCAGGTGGCAATCGCTGTCTGCACTTCCGGACGCAACGGATCGATAAACCCGACCAGACCGAGCAGGGTTAATGGCGGCACCTGCTCAGGACCAGAGATGGAGTCACTGCCAACCTCCGGCAATGGTCCTTTCGCCACCGCCAGGACACGATAACCATCCCGTCCTAGCCGCAAAGTCTCACCTTCTACTTCAAGTGTATCCAGAGGCATCGGGCCATCAGGACCATCCATCTGGTCACAGAAATTGAGGACCTGCTCGACGGCTCCCTTGACAATACAGACAGCGTGTTCGCCCCGGACAAAACGAGCGGCATAGCGCTGTTCCGACTCAAAAGGGATCTCGCCCAGAACGATATGCCGATCAGCTTCTGCTTCCGGATCGAGCCCGAGCTTATGAGCCAGTGCAAGTAGCGCCACATCCATGGCATCTCCCTGATGCAGCCACTCTCCAAGCACAAACCGCAACGAGGCTTCATTGCACAGGACACCCGCCAGAGCCAGTTCGCGCAATCGATCTCTCTCTGCGTCAGATGGTATCGAATCATCGCCCGGCATCAAACTATCACTGCGTGTGACCTTTCCGGCCCCGGCATAACCTTCACCGCTGACATGGTAAGATGCGCCTTCCGGCAGCCAGACTTGACGAACCGTTTGTCGGTTGACAGTCAAGGTGCCGGTCTTGTCGCTGGCAATACAGGTGCAGCTGCCCAACCCTTCCACGGCGGTCAACTTGCGTACAATGACGTTGCGTCGTGCCATCCTGGTGGTGGCAATTGACAAAGCTACCGTCATGGCCACTGGCAATCCTTCCGGGATAGCGGACACCGCCAACGCCACAGCCATCAGGAAAACTTCATTGAGAGCCGTGCCCTGCCTGATCGCAACAAATGCGAGCAGAGCGACAAAGGCGACCACCAGATAGCTGACCTGTCGAGCAAACGTCTCCATGCGGATAACCAGGGGTGGCTTGGCAAGCGCCGTGGTTGCCACGGCCACGGCAATAACCCCGACTTCGGTCCTCTGTGCGGTTGTAACCACCACACCGAGGGCGCGTCCTTTGGTGACACTGGTACCGGCAAAGGCAAGATTGCCACGTTCACTTAACGGCGTCGACTCGGCATATGTCCCGGTCTGCTTGCTGACCGCCTGAGATTCACCGGTCAACAACGACTCGTCGATTGACAAATTTCGGACTTCAAGCAGACGCAGGTCGGCTGGCACCCGGAGACCGGATTCGAGGATGACGATATCACCAGGAACCAACTCCTCAGCACTGAGCTCCTGTACATGATCGTCACGTCTTACGTGACAGGATGTTTTCAGAAGTTGCTGTAGAGAGGCAGCGCTGCGTTCGGCTTTCCATTCCTGGAAGGTGCCCAGTACGGAGTTAAGCAGGATCACGGCAAAGATGAAGCCGGCATCGGTCCACTCACCGATCGCCATGGAGACCAACCCGGCAACGATCAGGATGTAAATCAGGGGACTCAAAAATTGATGAAGAAAGATAAGAGCAAGACCGGGCGGAGGCTTGCTTGGCAACAGGTTCGGTCCGTACTGCTCCAGACGAATCTCCGCCTCACGCGACGGCAACCCCTGTAGGCAGCTGTCAACTCTGGCCAGAACTTCCGCGTCATCCAGAGCACACCAAGGGATGTTCGAGGATGTGGACTCTGCCACGTTCCTGCTCATCGCAATCTCCCGGAAAGCATAAAATCCGTACATCATTTGCCACAACGCTATAAATGAATTATATCAAATTTTCACCAGATGTCGGCGTCGTCGGGCAGCTTCTGTCGTGTCTTTTGTTGTGAAGCCATTCAGCGTGGTTGACGCCTATCAGCCACTATGTTTAAATCTCGAAAGGGTGTCAGCCGTATGAGAGGGAGTCTTTATCCGCTATGAACACAGCCTACCTTGGGCTTGGTAGTAACCTCGGTAATCGCCTGGCCTTTTTGCGCGGTGGCCGCGATGCGCTGGTTGACCGATCAGGGATCGACAAATCGGGGGTCAACTCGTCGGGAGTTGAGCTCATTCAGGCCTCCGGAGTCTATGAAACAGAAGCGATTGGTGGTCCGCCGGACAACCCGTCCTTTCAGAACACGGTCCTGCAAATT
>DAOWJU010000337.1 GCA_030640215.1 Desulfuromonadales bacterium | reverse complement strand
GGGTGATATCCATGAAGTACTCATCCCAGGACGGTCGTTCCATCTAGTGCCTTGTACATCTTAAAATGTCGCAATATTGCGCCGGGATTTGTTGTGCCAGCAAGGCGCGGTTTCAGTTCCATAGCCGTAGCTATGCAACTGAAGTCGCAACGCAGCTGGCGCGACAAATAACCAGCAAGATGCGATAGTTTAAGGTTTACGTGGTACTAAACGAGCCTGTGCGCGTAAAGAGGGAATTGCTTGCAGAGCTCGCGGATTTCGCCTTTGATTCTGGCATGCACCGTCTCATTTTCGAGATTCTGCAGTGCTTCGTCAATCCATGCACCGATTTGACGCATTTCATTCTCTTTAAGGCCACGCGTTGTACTTGCTGGAGTGCCGATGCGAATACCACTAGTAACAAATGGCGAGCGAGTATCGAAGGGAACAGCATTCTTGTTAACTGTAATCCCGGAGGCTTCAAGAACAGCCTCGGCAACCTTACCGGTCAACTCAGTGCCGGTGAAGTCAAGCAGCATCAGGTGGTTGTCGGTACCACCCGAGACCAGATTGTAGCCACGGGAGACCAGCTCTTCGGCAAGAGCCTGGGCGTTTTTAACCACCTGCTCTGCATACGTTTTAAATTCGGGAGCAAGCGCTTCCTTGAAGGCAACGGCCTTGGCCGCAATCACGTGCATCAGAGGACCGCCTTGAATGCCAGGGAAGATATTGCTATTCAATTTCTTGGCATACTCTTCACGGCAGAGAATCATACCGCCACGCGGTCCACGCAAGGTCTTATGAGTGGTGGTTGTCACATACTCGGCATGCGGCACTGGGGTCGGATGAACACCGGCAGCCACCAGCCCGGCAATATGAGCCATGTCAACCATGATCGGTGCGCCAACCAGGTCGGCAATCCTTCTGAAAGCTTCAAAGTCCAGGGTCCGAGGATAAGCGCTGGCACCCACCACGATCAATTTTGGTTTGTGTTCTTTGGCCAACTGCTCTACTTCGTCGTAATCGATCCGGCCAGTCTCTTTACGCAGACCGTAAGGCACGATATTGAAAAGTTTCCCGGAAAAATTCACCGGAGAGCCGTGAGTCAGATGGCCGCCATGAGCGAGGTTCATACCAAGAACGGTATCACCGGGTTTGCAGGTCGCGAAATAGACCGCCATATTGGCCTGCGAACCGGAATGAGCCTGGACATTAGCATGCTCGGCACCAAACAGCTCTTTGGCACGATCAATGGCTAACTGCTCGGCAACGTCGACGAACTCGCAGCCACCGTAATATCTTTTACCCGGATATCCTTCAGCATATTTATTGGTAAGAACTGAGCCTTGGGCGGCAAGGACTTCCTCACTGACAAAGTTTTCCGAGGCAATGAATTCAAGGCAGTACTCCTGTCGTTCCGTTTCCTGGCGAATTGTTGCAGTAATTTCCGGATCAAATTGGGCGAGTTTATCAAACATGGCGAGACCAGCCTCCAGAGGGGTTTATTACGTAAAATGGGCAGGCGATTAGCCTGCCCGAAGAGAATAAATTATAATTTACCGGCGCGAACGGCGTCTTCTACCTTGGTTATCTTATCGAGTCGCTGTTGGTGGCGACCGCCTTCGTATTCCGTGTCAAGCCAGACATTCACCATTTTGATAGCCAGGCCAACCGGCAGGACACGTCCACCGAGCACGAGGATATTGGCATTGTTATGTTGTTTGGCCATCTGAGCCATAAACTCATCAGTCGCCAAAGCCGCCCTCACACCAGGAAATTTATTAGCCGCAATCGACATGCCAATACCTGTTCCGCAGACCAAGATTCCAAGAGCGACATCGCCGCTGGAAACGGCACCAGCAACCTTTTCAGCAAAATCGGGATAATCAACTGAGTCACCGTTGTCAGTCCCATAATCATCTATAGCTATTCCACGTGCAGTGAGTGCAGCTTTAACAGCCTCTTTCAGCTCTAACCCACCATGATCACTGCCGATAACAAGCATAATGATTACACCTTACGGAACAACAAGCTGGCGTTGGTACCACCAAAGCCAAGCGAGTTGGAGATAACGATATTCACATCAGCCTGACGCGCTTCGTTCGGTACATAATCAAGGTCACATTCAGGATCCGGCTCTGTATAATTGATCGTCGGTGGCACAACGCCACGACTTATAGCCAGAAGTGAAAAAATAGCTTCCACACCACCTGCGGCACCGAGTAGATGACCGGTCATACTTTTGGTTGAGCTGATCATCAATTCTTTAGCCTTCTCACCAAACACCGATTTGATCGCCAGGGTCTCGTAAAGATCATTAAATGGCGTTGAGGTGCCGTGGGCATTGATGTAATCAACATCTTCAGCATTCACACCAGCGGTATCCAAAGCCATCTGCATACAACGCGCAGCACCTTCACCGCCAGGAGCGGGAGCTGTCAGATGATAAGCATCGCCGGTCAAACCATAACCGGCAACTTCACCATAGATTTTGGCGCCGCGCTGTTTAGCTGACTCGTATTCTTCAAGAATAACGATACCGGCACCTTCACCCATAACGAAGCCGTCACGGTTTTTCTCAAAGGGACGACTCGCAGCTTGTGGGTCATCGTTGCGCGTCGACAGAGCTTTCATAACCGAGAATCCGCCCATACCGAGCGGGCAGATGGTCGATTCTGTGCCACCGGCAATCACCGCATCAGCATCACCGCGCTGTATCATGCGAAAAGCATCACCAATTGAGTGTGTACCTGTAGCACAAGCAGAAACCGGCGCAAGGTTTGGACCTTTAGCACCGCACTTTATGGAAATCTGGCCAGCAGCCAGATTAATAATCGTCATCGGAATAAAGAAGGGACTGATCTTGCGGTAGCCACCCTTGGATAGAGCCTCCTGATACTTCTCAATAGCAGGCAAACCACCCATTCCGGAACCGACCACAACACCAACACGCTCAGCATTGTCATCATTGATTTCCAGACCGGAATCAGCGAGTGCCATAGCAGCCGCGCCAAGTGCAAAATGGATAAAGAGGTCCATCTTGCGGGCCTCTTTCTTGTTAAAAAACTCTTCGGCAGGAAAGTCTGTGACTTCACCGGCGATATGAACCGGGAAATTTGTAGAGTCAAAACGGGTGATCGGACCGATTCCGGAACGACCACTAGTCAGGGCATCCCAGTTTTTTTCAATTCCGGTACCCAAGGGGGAAGTGATTCCCAGACCGGTTACAACAACTCTGCGCATGAGGCTATTGTCCTCCCAACACAAAGCCGACCGCCGGCAGCCCAATCTGGGCTGCCGGGGCAGGATCTGTTATAAGCGACAAACGCAGCAGTGAGCTGCGGTTGTCAAGGATTTAGGAAATTTTGCCGATATAATCAATCGCATTCTGAACAGTCTGAATTTTTTCAGCATCTTCATCAGAGATTTCGATGTCGAATTCTTCCTCAAGAGCCATAACCAGCTCTACCGTGTCCAGAGAGTCAGCACCCAGATCATCCATGAAAGACGCTTTCGTGGTAACCTGATCCTCTTCTACACCCAACTGCTCTGCAACAATCTGCTTGATACGCTCTGCAACATTAGCCATTTTATTTTCCTCCTCTTGGTTTCGATCCGATCTACGACCGTCTCATTATGATTATGATAATACTTTGGTGGACCTACATATACATTCCGCCATTGACGCCAAGCACCTGCCCAGTGATATAGGATGACTGGTCAGAAGCAAGAAAAAGCACAGCATTGGCGACATCTTCTGACTCACCAAGACGACCAAGCGGAATCTGCTCGATCATGGCCTCGCGAGCCTTATCGGTCATATTCTCAGTCATGTCAGTCACTATGAAGCCCGGCGTGACGGCATTCACTGTTACGTTACGGCGGGCAAACTCACGGGCAACCGACTTTGTCAGTCCGATCAAACCAGCCTTGCTTGCACAGTAGTTCGCCTGACCAGCATTGCCCATTTCTCCGACCACCGATGACATGTTGATAATACGCCCGGATCTCTGTTTACTCATAACTTTAGCAACTGCCTTGGAGCAAAGAAAAGCACCTTTCAGATTTGTATCGAGGACAGCATCCCAGTCATCACTTTTCATCCGCAGCAATAAACCGTCACGAGTGATCCCGGCATTATTGACAAGGATATCAACCTTTCCAAAAATTGCGACAGCCTGACCGATGAGGTTGTTTGCATCAGCTTCCAGCGCTACATCGCCAACAACGGCCAGAGCATCACCACCCTGCGCCTTGATCTCTGCAATCAGACTTTCCAGAGCTTCGGCATTACGGGCCGACGCAACAACTTTAGCGCCTTGTCCGGCAAGTGCAAGGGCAATCACCCGACCGATCCCTCGTGATGCTCCTGTAACGATGGCAACTTTATCAGACAGCATATTTCAATATCTCCTGCAGTTATCCGGCAAGTTTGCTGAGATCAGCAACATTTTGTACATTCTGAATGGTGCTGCCTTTCGCCATGCGTTTTACCAGACCGGAAAGAACCTTGCCTGGACCTATCTCAACATAACGCTCGACACCCAGGTTAACCATACAGGCAACAGTCTCTTGCCAACGCACCGGCGCACTGACCTGGCGAACCAATAAATCACAGACACGAGAGGCATCCTGATTCGGTGTCGCCTCAACATTGCTTACAACCGGACATGACATTTCATTGACAGCAACATCAGTCAGGACATCAGCCAGACGCACAGCAGCAGGAATCATCAAGCTACAATGAAAAGGTGCGCTGACCGGCAACGGCATAGCTCTTTTTGCGCCCTTTTCCTTCGCCAGATCAATGGCACGGGTTACCGCTTCGGTATGGCCAGCGATAACCACTTGCCCGTCGCTGTTGTAGTTGGCGGGTGAAACCACCTGCCCCTGAGAAGCGTCAAGACAAACAGCATCAAGAGCTTCCGGGTCAAGACCAAGAATTGCAGCCATAGAACCAGTACCAACCGGAACGGCTTCCTGCATGAAAGTACCACGCTGGCGAACAGTACGCACAGCATCGGCAAAGGCGAGAGCGCCGGAGCAAACCAAGGCACTGTATTCTCCAAGCGAATGTCCGGCTGTAAATGCTGGTATGAGACCGGTTTCAGCCTCAAGCACCCGCAGAGCTGCAACACTGGTCGTGAGTATTGCCGGCTGCGTATTAGCTGTCAGCTTAAGATCTTCTTCAGGACCGTTATAGCAGAGTGAAGTCAGGTCAAAACCGAGCGCGTCGTTGGCTTCCTCAAAAAGCTGACGGGCAATCGGGAAATTATCGGCAAGGTCCTTGCCCATGCCAGCATGTTGTGAGCCTTGGCCGGGGAATAAAAAAGCAATCATCGTAGTCAGATACCTTCAATCACTAAATAATTCAGTTTACCAGCGCAACAGTGTTGCAGCCCAGGTGAATCCGCCGCCAAAAGCGTCAAGCAGAAGGATGTCACCTTCTTTAATGCGACCGGCTCGGTTCGCTTCATCCAAGGCTAACGGAATCGTCGCGCCCGAAGTATTACCGAAACGATCAACGTTGATATAAACCTGTTCGTCTTTCAAGCCGATCTTTTTTGCCGTAGCATTTAGAATACGGATATTGGCCTGATGAGGAATAAACAGATCAACATCCTCCGCAGTCATACCGTTTGCCTCGAGAGCAATTTTGGCAACACTGGCCATCGAACGCACAGCAACCTTAAAAACTTCGTTACCCTGCATCTCTAAAAAGTAACTTTTGTCCTTCAGTGCTTCCACGCTCGGTAGGTTTTTGGTACCAAATCCAGGCTGATAAAGAAGTTCGAGCTGGGTTCCGTCTGCATGCAGGTGAGTGGAAAGAATTCCGCGATCACCTTCGCCCGCTTCAACGATAACCGCACCGGCTGCATCGCCAAACAATATACAGGTGTTACGGTCTTCCCAGTTAACGATTCTACTCAGGATTTCGGCACCGATAACCAGCACCTTTTGGGCACGCCCGGCTTCAACACGATCAACAGCACAGGACAAAGCATAGAGAAAACCGCTACAGGCGGCAGAGACATCAAAAGCTCCCGCATTCTTAGCGCCAAGATTAGCCTGTACCACACACGCAGTCGCTGGCCAGGGATAATCACCGGTGATAGTGCCGACCACGATCAGGTCGATCTCATCTGCGGAGACCCCCGCCATTTCCATAGCACGCTCTGCAGCACGTGTAGCCAGATCTGAGGTCTGTTCACCATCAGCCGCAATGTGACGCTCACTAATTCCCGTACGAGCTCTGATCCATTCATCATTGGTATCGAGAAATTTCTCGATATCCAAGTTGGTCAGAACTTTTTCGGGGACATAGGATCCAGTTCCGGTGATTCTTGCTCTGATCACAATCCTGCTCCTTGAAGATTAAAGTGTTCGGTTAGGCGACAACAGCAGAGTCGGTCTTGCTATAGTGTTCAGCCCTGATTTCCTCAAGACGTTCAGCCAATTTCTGACTGATCTGATGTGTCTCGCTATCATAAGCCATTTTGATGGCATTCATAATAGCTCTCGGGTTGGAACTACCGTGACAGATCATTGCCGTCCCTTGAATGCCCAGCAATGGAGCACCGCCATATTCCGCGTAATCAACTTTCTTGCGAAAAGTTTTAAGAGCAGGCTTGGCCAGGAGATATCCAATCTTAGTTAAAAGACTTGAGCTGAACGCTTCGCGCAACATGGCACCAATCGCCTCCGCCAGTCCTTCAGAAACCTTCAGGACAACATTGCCGACGAAACCGTCACAGACAACGACATCAGTACGACCATTATAGATATCACGCCCTTCAATATAACCGGTATAGTTCAGCGAAGTCTCCTTGAGGGCCTGGTTGGCTTCACGAGTCAATTCGTTCCCCTTTGACTCTTCTTCGCCATTAGACAAAAGTCCAATACGTGGGGCACTTTTGCCAAGCATCTGGGAAGCATAAACACTGCCCATTAAGGCAAACTGAACAAGGTGCGGAGACTTACAATCAACATTGCCGCCAACGTCCAGAATAAGTGTTTGATCTTTGAGATTGGGAACAACCGTCACGATCGCCGGTCGGTCTATGCCGGGAATACGTTTAAGGACAAACATTCCGCATGCCATTGTGGCACCAGAGTTACCGGTGCTGACCACAGCATCAGCAGTCCCTTGCTTGGCCAGATTAAATGCAACGCGTACGGAAGAGTCCTTCTTTTTGCGCACAGCATCAGAAGCCGAATCGTGCATGCCGACAACTTCACTTGCATGCTCAACACGGATATCCAGGCCCTTAACATCGTGGTTCGCCAGTTCTTTTGCAACCGACTCGGCCTTACCGACCAATACAATGGGAATCTGCCATTTTCTGGCCGCCATGACGGCACCAGCAATCTCATGAGCAGGTGAATTGTCCCCGCCCATGACATCAACAGCAACTATAGGGTTTTTACGCAAAAGAAGCGCCCCTACTCTTGGGTGCCAAGAACATCCTTACCCTTGTAGCTACCACAGGAAGGACAAGCGCGATGAGATTGCTTCGGCTCCTGACATTGCGGGCACAGAGAGATACCTGGAGCTTTCAAGCTATCATGGGAACGGCGCATATCGCGTTTAGATTTCGAAGTCTTTTTCTTTGGTACTGCCATTGTCTGAGTGTCTCCTTGGATACCGGAACAACCGGTTTTTATGTTGAGATAGGGCCGCAGGCCCTTTGTAATTTTAATGATAGGGCCGCAGGCCCTTGCGTTTTAGCTATTTGACTTTAAATACTATGTTCACTGTTTGACTTTAAAACTTTTCAAAGTAGCCAACCCTGCATGAAAAACCGGTGGTTCACAATCGCAGTTGCCCTGGTTCAGGTTACAGCCACAAACAGGACAAAGTCCCCGGCATAACTCCTGGCACAACGGCTGCTGTGACAAGGCCATAACTATTTCCTGATCCAGATCCAGGTGTAAATCAATTTCAGGACCAGAGAACGGGATCAATCCAAGTTCATCATGCTCTATTTCAAGCTCTTCCACGACAGGAGCTTCTTCACCATCGTCACGACTCGAATAACAGAGCGCTACCTGAACTTCCAGTTGCTCGAACACTGGCTTCAGACATCGACTACAGGGAGAAGTCACCGCAGTGGACAACAGACCTGAGACCTCAATAACATCTCCTGCCCAGGTTGCCTCTAAATTGCCACTAATCATTTCATTGAAAGCGACAGTTCCATGCTCGATTAGATCCCGTAAAGCCGGGAAGTTTGTTGCTTGCTCAGCGATGTTGATCTGTCGCGGCCGTCTTTTAAGTTTGTCGATCTGTATCAGCACGACAATCGACCTCATATCTAATCTGGCAAGCCATCAGCACAGGAACCAACCGGAGACAGTCAAGTTTCATCTGTGTCCAGAGTTAAGTCCTCTCTATTAACGTATTAAGAATAAATTTGCAAGAGTTTAGTGCCTGAAATCAGGGGTCTCTTGCAATCTTTCAGGAGCTGAGGTAGAAGGAGTCAACACGGTTTGGAAAAAGGTAAACGATGACTCACAAGATCACTCATAATAGTTTAAATTATCTACTGGAAACCATGCAGGCCCTCAGAGCGCCAAGAGGTTGCCCTTGGGATGCAGAGCAGACCCCTGAAAGTCTGGCACCCTACATACTGGAAGAAGCCTGTGAACTGATTGACGCTATTGAAGATGGTGCTCCAGAACTTATCCTGGATGAACTCGGTGACCTGCTTTTGCAGGTTGTTTTTCAAGCACAGATCTTTAAAGAACGTAACCAGTTTAATTTTCACGACGTAGCGAATGGCATTGCCAACAAATTGGTTCGACGCCACCCACATGTCTTTGCACGCCCGCATGATTCTCAAGAAAACGGCCCAACAGTCCAGACAACCGATCTGGACAAACAGTGGGATGAAATCAAGCGATCTGAGGCAACCCATAACAAAACTTGCCTTGCAGATCACCTGCCGACCCACCTCCCGGCACTGCAACGTGCCCAAAAGTTGATATCCAGGATATATCGGGCTGGTCGTCAAAACGAGCTACCTGAAGCTCAGTCAAAACTGCTACGAGGCCAAAACGAACCAGGAGACAGTACCGAACCAGCAGCCAGCAATGAGAACGGGCAACCTGACGAGGAGACCCTTGGACAGGCACTGTTTGAACTCGTCAAATTCGCCCATGACAACAACCTTGATGCTGAAACGGCATTACGTAAAACAACCCGGAAAGCGATTAACCATTTAGACCATGATTGACTGCTACTTTACAGTTATTTGATCATTATGACGGTTGAAACTTTTGTTTCGATATACGGCTAAAATCGAAAAAATCAATGTGTTTCGGGCATCTTGCCACCTC
>DAOWJU010000269.1 GCA_030640215.1 Desulfuromonadales bacterium | reverse complement strand
GGATCTCACCGATCATCAGTACGTCGGGATCCTGACGCAGGATGTTACGCAGGATGGTGGCGAAAGTGACGCCGATAGCAGTCTGCACGCCGACCTGATTGAAATTATCCATGACCATCTCGATCGGATCTTCGACGGTGATAATGTTGATCTCTGGCGTTGCAATAGTTTTCAATGATGAGTAGAGCGTCGTGGTCTTACCGCTACCAGTTGGTCCCGTGACCAGAACGATGCCATTCGGCTTCCTGATGAATTCACTGTAAAGTTTATACTCGCGTTCGTAGAAACCGATCCGGTCGAGTTTCTGCATGAGAATCTCCGGATCGAAAATACGGATAACTACTTTTTCGCCGAAGGCGACTGGTAGCGTTGAAACACGCAGCTCAATATCTTTGGCCATATGCTCGGTTTTGATGCGGCCGTCCTGGGGACGTCGTTTTTCTGCAACATCGAGGCGAGACAGCAATTTCAAGCGTGAGACGATTGCCGGGTGGAGGTTCATCGGCACGGTGTGAATGTTGTGCAGAACCCCATCGACGCGGAAGCGGATCAATGACTTCTCGCGTTTCGGCTCGATATGGATATCACTTGCACGTTGGTCGAAAGCATATTTCAGGAGGAATTCAACGGCGGAGATAATGTGCTGGTCACTACTTTCAATTTCGTCGCGGCCGCGCATCTTGAAGAGTTGCTCAAGGTTTGACAGCTCCGAGCCGAGGCCCATGCCATCCTGAGCCGCTCGTACTGATGCCTGAAATCCGAAAAACTCTTCCAGTATCTTCAGTATGTCGCTGCGTGAGGCAAAGATTCGTTTGATCTGAATACCCAGGGCATGTTGCAGGTCCTCGATTGGCCTAACATTGAAGGGGTCGGCTACGGCGATAGTAATCACACCGTCCTTCTCATCGATAGGTACCACCAGGTTCTTCAAGGCGAAGGCTCTGGGGATTTGGTCGGTGACAACGTCGAGTTCCAGCTTGAGGGGGTCGATCTTTATATATTCCATTCCCGATGCCTGAGAAATCAGCTCGGTGACGGCATCTTCGGTCAATTTCTTCTGGGTGTTGGGAATCTCAAGACTGAAAGAGGTAATAACCTGGGCAGGTGAGGCTAGCTCCGCCAGATAGGTGTCTTTTGGAGTCTGGCTCTGGGGGAGGTGGCTGTTGAGACGTGCCGCTTGCGCTTCTCCGCGTTTGAGGATCAATTCGTACTGCTCGTCGCTGATTCTGCTGCGTTGGTGGAGAAGCTTGGCGACATCATTGATCGTCAGCATCTGCTTGTGAACTTTCCTGTCAGTGGATCGACGACGGGGGGACGATTTGTCCTCTTGGTTCTTTTTGTCAGCGTGCGACATGTTGGACCTCATGCATATATGATGGGTGGCAATTCTGCTCTTTCGTCGGTGTCAAAACCGCCGTAGCCTGATGGTGTTGATGACCTGATTACAGCTACTGTGAAAAATATTTTTCACTTTACCACAGATATGTTCTTCTGCGCAGAGACTTTCTGCTCATCTCTTGTTGTGAAACAACTGAAATTGCTCAAGGTTTGTCTGTGCCCATAGCAAGCAATTATTACCTCACTCTTTATTGATTTGACTTGCAGGTCACTGTTATTAGCGTTATGTATCTTGGAGATATTCTCTGTCTTTGATGAAAGGATACATTCATGCCAGCGATACAGGAATTAATCGGTCAGTATCAGGATCTTGTCGGTCAGGAGATTCACGTTGGCCCCTGGCTTGAAATTGACCAGCAAAGAATCAACGACTTTGCCAGAGTGACAGGTGATGAGCAGTGGATTCATATCGACCCGCAACGTGCAGCCGGTGAGTCGCCGTATGGAACGACCATCCGCAACGTGCAGCCGGTGAGTCGCCGTATGGAACGACCATCGCGCACGGTTTCCTGACTTTGTTACTTTTGCCATATCTAACCCAGAGCAATCATCCAGATTTCTTCGCAACGAATTATCCGGGCATGCGCTTACGTGTGAATTACGGCCTCAATAAGCTGCGTTATCCTGCTCCGGTGCTGTGTGGTGCTAAAATCCGTGCCCGGACGGCAGTCCAGTCGGTAGAGGAAGTTCGTAACGGGGTGCAGATTGTTTACCTTTTGACAATTGATATTGACGGCGTAGAAAAGCCTGCCTGCGTTGCCGAACAGGTCATGCGGGTGTATCCTTAGAGCTCATTACAGTGAAAAGTGACGCTTGGTTCTGGTGTGTGAGATATGCTCTTGTTTTAATTCTTTTATTTATGTGAGGTGCTTTTATGTCGAACGATTTTGATAAGTTCAAACTGGATGTGGATAATGCCGTTCTGGTGGTTATTGATATTCAGGAACGTCTGGTGCCAGCGATGCCGCAAGATGTTTACCTGCGTTTACGGGACACGGTCGAGATGCTGATTAACGGAGCGGAACTGCTCGGTTTCCCGGTGGTGACAACAGAACAGTATCCTAAAGGGATCGGTCACACCGTTCCGGAATTGGTAGGGGCCTGCAAAAACACCGTCATCGAAAAAGTCAGCTTTGGCTGTTGCGGAGAGCCGAACTTTCTGGCCGCTCTAAAAGAGACAGGTCGCAGTCAGGTGATAATAACCGGCATGGAAACACATGTCTGTGTCTACCAAACGGTTCTTGGCCTGCTTGAGGACGGTTATCATGTTCATCTGGTTCGTGATGCAATCTGCTCGCGCAACAAGACTGATTATCTGACCGGTGTTGCCAACTCTGCTCAGGCAGGTGCCGTGATAACCACTGCCGAAACTGTCCTGTTTCAGATGCTGCAGAAATCGACCCACGAGCAATTCAGGGCAGTGTCGAAACTGGTCAAGGCAAGAGGGTGAATCACGCACTACTGAATTTTAGGAGTCTCTATGGCCCGAAAAGTCTTTGTCGCCGCTACGGGACAGAATAGCGGTAAAACCACCACCAGCCTCTCGTTGATGTACATGGCGCTCAAGAAATATGAGCGCGTTGGCTTCATCAAGCCGCTTGGCCCGAAGCCGACGGTTGCCGAGAACGGCATGGTTGCCGACAAGGACGCAGCCTTGATGGCAGAAGTCTTTGGGCTTGAGGATGACCTTGCGCTGATGTCACCGCTGGTACTTATGCCAGGTGATACACAAAGGCTTCTCGACGGCGAACTCTCCAGTGTCGAAATGGAGAAGAGGATGCTTGATGCCATTGCCGAACTGGATCGTAAGAACGATTTTCTGATTATTGAAGGTGCGGGTCACACCGGGGTTGGGTCAATTATGGGCTTCTCCAACGCACGCGTTGCCAAGCTGGCCGACGCACCGGTTGTTATGGTGACCGGTGGGGGGCTTGGTAGTGTGGTTGATGCGGCACATATGAATCTTGCCCTGTTTGAGAAGGAAGGGGCCGAGGTTCGTGCTATTCTTGTCAACAAGATCGTGCGTGAAAAGCGCGAGAAAACTTTACGCTATCTGGAGATGGCGTTTGCCGCAGAACCTTTTAAAGTGATCGGTGGCTTCAATTACCAACCGATTCTGGCCAACCCGACGCTGCGCCGCATCAGCCAGACTCTCGATGTTGAATTACAAGGGATCCAGGATACCGCCGGACAGATCGTTCATCACTTGCAGATTGGCTCTGCCGCAACTCAGCGAGTAACCGAGCTGCTGAAAGAATCTTCTCTGGTAATCGTCACCAGTAGTCGCGATGAATTACTGGTGACCTTGGCTAATATTTACAATCTGCCGGAGTATAAGCATTTACTGGCAGGACTGGTCATCCCGGGGGTCGCCAAAATCAGCGCTATCACGCAAAAGATTCTGGATCGCAGCGGCATCCCCTATATGCGTACCAAGCGCACCACGGCGGATGTTTTCAATACTATCAATGATGATGTTTCCAAACTCAATGCCAAGGATACTCAGAAGATTGATCTGGTCATGTCGCTTGCTGACAAGCGTTTTAACTTTAACGCCATTGACGCTCTGCTTGGATGAACTAAGCTGTAAGGATGGTAGTCTGCTGTCACTAAGGCTATGGCGCATAAGCTGTAAAGTCGATATTTTACGTGAAAGCATTCGTGGAATATGCTTCATTAATTACTGAATTGTTAATACACTTTCTCTCAGGAGCAAGAAATTATGCAGATAGCACTGATCGGCATCGGCAAGATTGCCAACTACCAGATGCAGGCCATTACGCACACTCCCGGTATCAAACTGATCGATGCCCACGATCTGGACCCGAATAAGGCCGAGGAACTGCCTGGCAGCGTTCAGTTTCATGACGATCTGGAAAAAATGCTGAAGAAGTCGAATGCGGATGCCTTTCTGGTCTCAACACCGACCTCCACACATTTTGAAGTGGCTATGCGGGTTATTGAATCTGATCGGATCGCAATTGTCGAGAAGCCGCTTTGTACCAGCCAATCGGAAATGGATGCTCTCTTGACCGCTGCCCGTACTCGTAAGTTGCCTCTCTATACAGTATTTCATCCAGCATATGGTCGCGAAGTCGACTGGTGGCGTGAGCAGCGTGAATCACACAATTTTGATCTTGGCAGCTTGCTCGGTTTTGATACCTGCTTTGCTGACCCATATTACATGGATGGTAAGCTGACTCTAGGTGCTGTTGGCAAGGTCGGTGCCTGGACAGATAGCGGCGCAAGTGGTCTCAGTGCTCTGGCCCGTTTGATAGATCCAGCCACTATGCAGCTTGTTGATGGCCGCATGACAGCTATTTCTTCTCTGAAGTGTGCTCAGATACAAGGATCAGGTATCTACAGCTTTGTGGAGCAAGACAAAAAGGGCTTCGGAATTGTTGATACGAACTGGGCCTTGGGCAAGAATTATAAGGCCACGCGCCTGCGTTACGAAAATGGCATTGTTACGCTGGATCATGCCAAAGAACTGGCTACGCTGGATCTCTTTGATCAGGAAGCGCTGGTCTTTAACCTGGCAACGGATAAACCGCGTCTGGTCAATCATTATTGTGGAGTCTTCTCCGACCTTACGGCTATGTTCTCCAAAGGTGAGGACAATACCGGGTTGTCAGAGATTATCCATCGCTTACTCTTTGCAGCATTGAACCATTGATCCGCTGTCATTCACCCGTAATAGCAACCTGTCGGACACTCAATGAGCTGCTGGCCTTCAGCAGGGTTGAGCTTTAACCCTGCAACGTAACGTTTCTATCTCCTTTGACAGTAATTTGATGGTTTGAAAATATGCAACAACGTTTACAAAAAATAATTGCAGCGGCGGGGTTCTGCTCACGCCGACGTGCCGAAGAACTGATCGCTGCGGGTCGCGTCCGCGTTGATGGTCAAATTGTCAAACTGGGTGATAAGGCTGATGCAGATAGCAGTACTATTCTGATTGACGGCAAACCACTCAAGGCCGCAGAAGAACTCGTCTATATTCTTCTCAATAAACCGCTTGGAACGGTCACCACTCTGAGAGATCCAGAAGGACGGCCGGTTGTTACCGACCTTGTTCGTGATCTGCCCGTCCGCCTCTTTCCGGTTGGTCGTCTTGATATTAACACTTCCGGATTGCTGTTGATGACCAATGATGGTGACTTGGCTAATCGCTTGGCTCATCCGAGTCACCAGGTTGATAAAAAATATCTGGCCAAAGTGCGTGGTCAATTAACTGAACAGTCAAAACAGTCGCTGGAAGAGGGGGTGACCCTCGATGATGGTGTGACTGCGCCAGCGAAAATTACCAACCTGCGCTTTCGTGGTGGTCACACCTGGTTTGAACTGACGATCCATGAAGGGCGTAATCGTCAGGTTCGACGTATGTGTGAGGCCTTGGGCCACCAGGTCAGTCGCCTGGTTCGGATTGGCTATGCCTTTTTAACTTTACATGACTTGGCGCCGGGGCAGAAGCGTGTCTTGACTGAGCGGGAAGTGACACGATTGAAGCAACTTGGTGGTAAACCATAACTGAACTGAGTGGGGGTAGGGTATGTCAATTTCTCTCGATTACACCAACATGATGACGGATGCTATTCAGTCTGAAGCTGGTATCCACGATAAAGAGATTGCTGGTCTTGTCTCGCAGACAAAAGAAATCCATCAACACATTCAGGCGCGGCGAGATAAGGGCGAACTACCGTTTTTTGACTTGCCGGGTAATCTTGAAGCTATTGATGAAGTCCTCAGTCTGGCCAGCGAAATTCAAAAGAGTTTCGACAATTTAATTGTGCTTGGAATTGGTGGCTCTGCGCTAGGCACCACAGCAATGTTCAATGCCCTTTGCTACGGCCATAACCTTCAATCTAAAGAGCAGCGTGGTAGCTTGCCGCGTTTATACGTGCTTGATAATGTTGATCCCGATGGTTTTGCCGCCCATCTTGCTCTTTGTGAGGCTGCACGAACCTGCTTCCTGGTGATCAGTAAGTCAGGAACGACGGTAGAGACAACCAGTCAGTTTCTGGTGGCCAGGCAATGGGTTGAAGCGTCTGTCGGTGAACGTTACCGTGATCATTTTGTACTGATTACAGATCCTGAAAGTGGCGTCCTGCGAGAATTGGCTGATCGGGAAGGCTTCCGCAGTTGCGCGATCCCCGCCGGTGTCGGCGGTCGGTTTACTGCCTTTACCCCAGTCTGCTTGCTTCCACTGGCCTGCGTAGGTGTTGATATCTCCAGACTTCTTAAGGGCGCTGCTGATTTCTCACGTTTTGTTTGTCATGGCGATCTGGAGACCAACCCGGCTTACCTGAATGCGGTCCTGCAATACCTCGCCTATCAAAAAGGGCTGAAAACGTCAGTCTTGATGCCGTACAGCGATCGCTTAAAAGATCTTGCCGACTGGTTTCGGCAACTCTGGGCAGAAAGTCTTGGCAAGAAGTTCGCTACCGACGGCTCTGTCCTGCATGTCGGACCAACTCCTGTCAGTGCCCTTGGTACGACGGATCAGCACTCTCAGGTGCAACTCTACATGGAGGGGCCCTTCGATAAGGTTGTCACTTTTATTGCCGTTGATGAATTTGATCAGGATTTGCAACTTCCAGGTTATGAGGCTGCGCCGAAGATGTCCTACCTGGCTGGTCATACCATGGGAGAATTGATTCGAGTGGAACAGCAGGCGACTGCCGCGGCTCTGGTTAGAAATCATCGATCCAACTGCACCATTCATGTCCCCAGTGTTACACCGGAGACGGTCGGTACTTTGATCTATCTGTTCGAGGTTCAGACGCTCTTTGCCGGGTACCTGTTTGATGTTAACCCTCTGGATCAGCCAGGGGTTGAGGAAGGCAAACTGTTCACCTATGCGCTGATGGGGCGGCAAGGCTACGAAGCGAAGGCTGCAGAGTATGCGGCAATCAAAGCACAGCTGAAGCCCAGAATTCTCACTTGTGAGTAACGACCTATTCCGCTGATTTTTAAAGAAAAATGATCACTGGCTCCGGTTTTGTCTCCTTGACAAAACCGGAGTTTTTCGTTTAAAATCCCGTCTTATGTGTTTTGTAATTAATTCAGCAGGGAAAACCTTTGGCAAATAAAGATAAACTCCTCGCAAATGCCCAGAAATTCCTTTCTAAAGGGCAAATTCCGAAGGCTATCGGCGAATATAAAAAGCTGGTTGAGGCTGCGCCTAAAGATGTGCGCAATCGGCAGAAACTTGCTGAATTGCTTGGTCGTGACAAACGTAGTGAAGAGGCTCTGACTGAATACGAGGTCGTTGCCAAGCATTACACGGAAACGGGCTTCTATCTGAAGTCGATCGCGGTCTTCAAGCAGATGCAGAAGATCGATCCCTCCCGAGTGGATATCTACCACCGCCTCGCCGAGCTCAATGAGAAGCAGGGCTTGGTCGGTAACGCCCTGACCGAATACCGCAATCTGGTCTCTTTCTACGATAAAAATGAGATGCACAATGAAGCCATCGAAGTGTTGGAAAAGATGGCTGATCTGGATCCTGATAACCTGAATTTTGCGGCGAAAATTGCCGAAAACCTCATGGCGTCAGGTCGCAACGAAGAGGCCTTCGAGAAGTTTCAGCTGATCATCACACCCATCTCCGAAAAAGGGGAGCATCTCAAAGTTGTTAAGCTCTACGAGCGGTTCCTTGATATCTGCCCAGAAGAGGGGACTTCACGTCTTCCGCTTGCCCAGGCACTGTTGAATAGTGGTTCCCCTGATAAAGCAGTCAAAATTCTAAAAGGCCTGCTTAAACATACCCCTGAAGATCCCGATATAAATAAATCACTGACGGATGCCTATGTCGCAAACCAGGATTTTGCGAATGCCCGTCTCACCCTGAAACATCTTCTCAAACAGAAGGGTGACGATCTTGAACTCCGTGAATATTACGTACGGGTCTGCATAGATGCAGGCGAATCTGAGCGTGCCAGAGATCGACTCGAAGAATGGAAAGATGCTTTCTTTCAGGCTGAGCGCGTCACTGTCCTGCAGGGCTTCTATGAAGAGCTTAAAGAACTCCTCCCTGATGATCCAACTGTTCCCGAGACACTTTCTGTTATTTATGAGGCTGTAGGGGATACCGCAAAACTGGATAAACTTGATGTGCGCACGGAGGTCACTGCTGAGAAAGCTGAGGCTGACGTGACTGCCGACGTTGCCTTGGTTGATGGCGCAATCGATGATGTCGAAACTCTGGATATGGTTGGTGAAGAAGCGGCTTCCGATATGGAGTTGCCTCCCCTTGATGCCGGTGAACCGGAGCAAAAGCAATCTGCGGAAAAAACGGCAGCTAGCGGAATAGAGCTCGATCTTGATCTTGACCTTGATTTAGAGCCTCCCGGGGCGCCGGTTGAGGATGAGACGCCCTCTGTAGAGG
>DAOWJU010000083.1 GCA_030640215.1 Desulfuromonadales bacterium | reverse complement strand
TCCGGAAGGGACCGAGATGGTCATGCCTGGCGACAATATTGGCGTCACCGTAGAGCTGATCACGCCGATCGCCATGGATAAAGAGTTGCGCTTCGCAATCCGCGAAGGTGGCCGTACTGTTGGCGCTGGTGTTGTCAGCGATATTATTGAGTAATTTCGTAGTTACCTGAACTTTTTAACATAAACAGGCGTCCTCCACTTGCTGGGGTGGACGCTGAGGATTAATCGATGCGCGATATCGTGACCCTTGGCTGTACTGAGTGCAAACAGCGCAATTACACCACGACCAAGAACAAACGAAATACTCCTGATAAATTGGAGTTCAAAAAGTATTGCCGTTTCTGCCGGAAGCACACAGTCCATCGCGAGACCAAGTAACACTGGATTGTTGACGGATCAAGTTTTGATGTTGCAGGCCAGTAGCTCTAATGGCTAGAGCACCGGTCTCCAAAACCGGGTGTTGTAGGTTCGAATCCTACCTGGCCTGCCAATTAACTTTAACGATAATCCTAACGATAGGTTGCGATAGTGAATTCCAAGGTTGGCGAATTTCTTCAGCAGGTCAAAGGTGAACTGCAAAAGGTCACATGGCCAACTCGTAAGGAAACTTACGGGTCGACGATGGTTGTCATAGTGCTTGTGCTGATGGTGGCAGTTTTCTTGTGGGTCGTTGACTCGGCATTGTCGACAATGATCCGGACGTTGCTCAACTGAGAGACTTGGTGAATCAAATGGGCGAGAAGAAGTGGTACGGAGTACATGTCTACTCAGGTTACGAGAACAAGGTCAAACTCAACCTGGAAGAACGGATCCGCTCGTTAGGAGCAGAAGAGTTCTTCGGTGAAGTTCTGATCCCCTCGGAAACCGTAGTAGAGTTGAAGAATGGTGAACGCAAAACGTCCACCCGCAAGTTTTTTCCTGGCTATATCCTGATTCATGTCGAGTTGAATGATGAAACCTGGCATATCGTTAAGGATACAACCAAGGTAACCGGTTTTGTTGGTGGTGGCACAACACCTCCGCCAATCCCGGATGAAGAAGTGGCCAAGATCACCGCGCGTATGGAAGAAGGCGTGGAACGGCCGAAACCAAAAGTGGAATTTGAGGTTGGTGAGTCAGTACGGGTCATTGATGGTCCGTTCATGAATTTTACCGGCATTGTAGAAGACGTTAAACCTGAAAAAGCAAAACTTAAGGTTATGGTCAGTATCTTTGGCCGGGTGACCCCGGTGGAGCTTGAGTTTATTCAGGTTGAAAAGACCAGCTGAGTTTCTGGCGAATATAGTTTTTAAGGAGTCATCTCATGGCCAAAAAGGTTGTTGGACAGATAAAATTGCAGATCCCTGCCGGTAAGGCAAATCCCTCGCCACCAGTAGGCCCGGCGTTGGGTCAGCACGGCGTGAACATCATGGAATTCTGCAAGGCTTACAATGCCAGAACGCAGGATCAGGCCGGCCTGATTGTACCGGTAATCATTACGGTTTACGCGGACCGCTCTTTCACTTTTATTACCAAAACCCCACCTGCGGCAGTTCTCCTGTTGAAGGCTGCCAAGATCCCAAAAGGGTCTGGTGTGCCAAACAAGGATAAGGTTGGTAAAGTCACCAAGGCTCAGGTTGAGGAGATCGCCAAGGTCAAGATGCCTGATCTGAATGCCTATAACATTGAGGGCGCCATGCGTATTATTGAAGGAACTGCGCGTAGCATGGGCCTTGAGGTAGTAGCTTAATTATTACACGCTGAATGCGGAGAAGATAGACAATGGCAACAGGAAAACAAATCAAATCGTCTAAGGAAAAAGTCGACCGTAACCTGACATACCAGGTTGACGAAGCGCTGGCTCTGGTTAAAGAAACATCATTTGCCAAGTTCGACGAATCAGTCGATGTGTCGGTGAAGCTCGGTGTGGACCCTCGTAAGTCTGATCAAATGGTACGTGGTGCCGTTGTTCTGCCGAACGGCCTGGGTAAAACGATCCGGGTTCTGGTCTTTGCCAAGGGCGAAAAAGCTCTGGAGGCACAGCAGGCAGGAGCGGACCATGTCGGCGGTGATGACCTGGTTGAGAAGATCAAGGGTGGCTGGTTTGATTTCGACACCGCCATTGCTACTCCGGATATGATGGGTACCGTCGGCAAGATTGGTAAGCTGCTCGGCCCCCGTGGTCTGATGCCTAACCCGAAAGTCGGCACCGTCACTTTTGAACTTGCCCGTGCGATTGAAGAGGCTAAGTCCGGTAAGGTTGAGTATCGTGTTGAGAAGGCCGGTATCATCCACGCCCCGGTTGGCAGAGCTTCCTTCGATGTTGAAAAACTCAAAGGCAACCTGATGACCCTGATGGATGCGATTTTCAAGGCCAAACCATCGACAGCCAAGGGAACTTATGTGAAGAAGGTAACGATTTCTTCAACAATGGGTCCTGGTATCAATATCGATGTGCCGGCCCTACAGGCCTTGGTTAAATAGAATTTGGTATCACCCTGTTGTCGCAGGATGATAACGGATATTTCAGGATAAAGCAGCTCCTGGCCACAGACAGCAGGTACCACTCAGGTTTGATCAGAACAAGCGTGGTTTAATGG
The DNA here is from genome assembly GCA_030640215.1 of Desulfuromonadales bacterium. Classification (GTDB taxonomy): domain Bacteria; phylum Desulfobacterota; class Desulfuromonadia; order Desulfuromonadales; family BM103; genus M0040. The sequence continues at coordinate 2,625 of DAOWJU010000083.1, read as the reverse complement.
TACAACCACCTGCCGAGGCGAGATGGATGGTGTGCGAGACAATCAGTCTCTTTTCACCTTCTTGAAGGCTAGGATGAAGAGCTTGTAAAAGCTCGGAAATCTACAAAGAAAGGAGGAGAGACGTTGGATAAACAAAGTAAAGAAGAACTTATCGCGGAATTTGCGGCGAAACTCAAGGAAGCCAAAGCAGCTTTCCTGGCCGATTATCGTGGCCTGGACGTCGATCAGGCAAACGATTTGCGGAATAAACTCCGCGAAGTCGGTGTCGAGTATCGGGTGGTGAAAAACACCCTGCTTCGTTTAGCTGCCAAAGACACTGATTCGGCCTGTTTTGACGAGTATCTTAACGGACCGACAGCGATTGCCCTGGTCAAGGATGACCCGGTGGCACCTGCCAAGACTCTGGTTGAGTTTGCCAAGAAGAATGATGTCTTCGAGTTGAAGGCTGGCATGCTTGACGGCAAACTGCTTGCTGTCGCAGAAATCCAGGCGTTGGCTGAACTGCCAAGTCGCGAAGAGCTGCTTGCCAAGATGCTGGGTTCCATGAGCGCTCCAGCAACCAATTTTGTTGGCGTTCTTGCAGCTGTCCCACGCACATTTGTGCAGGTGCTGGCGGCGATCAAAGACCAGAAGGAAGCGGCTTGAGCTTTTTCGGCTGAAACCAATCACAGTTTTTTAAAGTTTATCAATAGAAAATTTACGGAGGATACGAACAATGGCTGCAATCACTAAAGAACAAGTTATTGAATTTATCGAGAAAATGAGCGTCCTTGAGCTGGCTGAAATGGTTAAGGAACTGGAAGACAAATTTGGCGTTTCTGCCGCTGCTCCTGTTGCTGTTGCTGCAACTGGTCCTGCTGGTGGCGAAGCTGCTGTTGAAGAGAAGACTGAGTTTGATGTCGTTCTCACCGCCATCGGCGAGAAGAAAATCAACGTCATCAAAGTTGTGCGTTCGATCACCGGTCTGGGCCTGAAAGAAGCCAAGGATCTGGTTGATGGTACCCCCAACACTGTTAAAGAAGCTGTCGCTAAGGAAGAGGCCGAGGGCATCAAAACCCAGCTGGAAGAAGCTGGTGCTTCTGCGGAGCTCAAATAACAGCCCGTCTCGGATAATCACGTCCTAGCCAAGGTCACCTTGCGTGGCCTTGGCTATTATACTTTAGTCAGTAAAAGGAGACACCATGGCTTATTCGATCGCGAATAACCAGCTGCTCAGGAAACATTTTCAGGAAATCAAACGGATCATCGATATCCCTAACCTGATTGATATCCAGAAGAATTCCTATCAGCGTTTCCTGCAGAGGGATTTGCCTGCTTCCGCTCGCCAGAATCATGGCGTGGAGGCGGTTTTTCGCTCGGTATTCCCGATTCGGGATTTCAGCGAGACCTGTTCTCTTGAATATGTCGAATATTCATTAGGCGCGCCAAAATATGATGTTGAGGAATGCCATCAGCGGGGGATGACCTTTGCCGCACCGATGAAAGTCAAGGTGCGTCTGGTCTCGTGGGATGTCGACAAAGAGTCTGGCGTTCAGTCAATTCGCGACATCAAAGAGCAGGAAGTCTACTTCGGTGAAATTCCGTTGATGACTGAAAACGGTACCTTTATTATCAATGGCACAGAACGTGTCATCGTCAGTCAGTTGCACCGCTCCCCCGGGGTCTTTTTTGACCACGATAAGGGCAAGACACATTCGAGCGGCAAGCTGCTGTACAGTGCCCGAATTATCCCGTATCGCGGCTCTTGGTTAGATTTTGATTTTGATCATAAAGATATTCTCTTTGTGCGTATCGACCGGCGACGCAAGTTGCCAGCCACTGTGCTGCTCAAGGCTCTCGGTTTCTCTGCCGAAGAGCTTTTGAACCGATACTACGATACAGAAGAGATCTTTGTCGAAAACGGCGTGTATCGCAAAAAAGTCAATACGAAGCTTCTGCTCGGACAGCGGGCTACCGTTGAAGTGGTTGCCGCTGACGGTGAGGTTCTGGTCAAGGCCAACCGTAAGTTCACCAAGGCTGCGATTCGTAAAATTGAAGATAAGAAGCTTGAATTTATTGAGATCCCTGAAGAAGAAGTGGTCGGCAAGATCTCATCGGTTGATATCGTTGATGAATCGACTGGTGAAGTTGTGGTCGAGTGTAATGAGGAGATCTCTGCCGCTAAACTGGAAGATCTCGCTAAGCGCGGCATTAATACTCTGAGCGTCCTCTTCATCGATAACCTGTTTGTTGGTTCTTTCCTGCGCGATACCTTGCTTCAGGATAAGGTGAACTCACCGGAAGAGGCCAAGGTCGAAATTTACCGACGCCTGCGTCCTGGTGATCCACCAACTCTTAAGAGTTCCGACGCCCTCTTTTCAAGCCTCTTCTTTAATGAAGAACGTTACGATCTTTCGACTGTCGGCCGTATCAAGCTGAATCACAAGCTTGCTTTAAAGCTGCCTCTCGAAGTTACCACCCTGACCAAGGAAGACATCCTTGAGGTGGTGCGTTACCTGATCGATCTGCGTAATGGTGTTCATGAGTGGGACGTTGAGGATGATAAGGGCAGCGTTCGTAAGCTGCCGGTCAAAATCGATGATATCGATCACCTCGGTAATCGCCGTGTCCGTGCTGTCGGTGAGT
>DAOWJU010000211.1 GCA_030640215.1 Desulfuromonadales bacterium | reverse complement strand
CACCACGTCTGGGCGAGTTACTGCGCATTTACAAGCATCAAACTTATGACTTAACCAAAACCCGTCCACGTTTTATCTCTCCGTTTCTTCCGCAACAACTTCTGCTGCCACAGGTGGTGCCGCTTCAGCCTGAAAACAGGAGGCCAGCTCGTGAAGCTGTTCGGCCAGACCTTCCAATGCGTTGATCTCGTCGATGATGATATGAGCTTTTTCAGCGTTGCCGTGCAAGCGCCCCTCGGAGTGACCAAAGTGTGTAAAGATTCTCTCAACAGTCTCCATTTGAAAACGGGTCGCTTCAAAAATCGCCTGGATCTGTTCTTCACGAGCCGTCAGACTACGATCAAACTCACGGTTCGCCCTCACCTGTTCATCAAAGCCGCGAGCAATCTGGTCGGCTGCTGACTTCATCTCGTCAACGCCTGCATCGATGCGGCTGATCGCGGTATTCTGCTGTCCCATGGTTTCCACAATCGCCTTGACCGAACGCAGGCTGCTGCCAGCCTGATCGATCATGCTGCGCGCCCGCAACCCCTGCTCAGCCGTCTCTTGCGACAGCATATGGGACTCCTCTGCAGCCCCACTGGAACTATCAACAATCTTATTCAAAGCCTCTGCCGTCGATAAAGACAGCTCTTTGCCCCGGCTGATAAAGTGCCCGGTTGACTCAACCGATCTGTTGACCTGATCGGTATCCTTGCGGATTAATTTGATTATTGTTTCAATTTCATCGGCACTGGTTGTGGTCCGGTCGGCCAGGTCGCGGATTTCTTCTGCAACCACTGAAAAACCACGACCCTCGGAACCCGCCTTGGCGGCGATAATCGCAGCATTGAAGGCGAGCAGTTCCGTATCTGAGACCAGATCCTTGATGACTTCGATAATTTTGGCAGCTTCAACGGTCTGACGATTCAGACGTTGCATAGCGACAATTGCCTTTTGGCTTTCTTCGTCGATGCGGTCCATCTCCGAGGTAAAAGACTGCACGACTTTAACACCCTGCTCGGCATCCTGTTTTACGACAGCGGAACTCTCGGCATTGCTGGCAACTCCGGCGCGTAGACGATCAAGAGCCTCGCCAATCTGATCCAGGTCGCGCGCGGTGCTTTCGGTCACATGAGACATTTTTTCTGCCTGGCTGGTTGCATTCTGAATGGAGCTGACCATTTCATCTACATTGCGGGTTGTCTCGAGAAATTTCTGAGAGGAATGTTCCAGGGCTCCGGCCATCTCCTCTAAAGACGCAGAGAGTTCTCTGGATATGGCGGCTTCATCCTGAGAGCAGTTGTTCAGGTTTTCGACCTGACCGATCACTGCCTGCTGCTTCTGGTGCATGCCGTCTACATCCGCGCGAGCTTTTTGTGCCGCTTGCATGCCATCTTCTGACCGCGCTGAAAGGTAGCGACTGGCATCAGCCAGGGCCTGGTAGTGAGGGACAAATTCATCGACTGTCTGATGCAGACTAGTCAGCAGATTGCGAACCTTGCCGACCGTGTTGTTAACGGCCGAAAAAAGCCCTTCCACGGTCTGGTCGGTTTGAGCATTGCCTTCCTCACCGAGAAGTTCATAGAGGGCCTGGAGCTGTTGCTGAAGTTGCTTTTTCAGGGTTTGCCTGACAAACAAGTAGGAGGCTGCGCCGAGGAAAAAGCCTGCAAGCAGGCAGATCAGAAAGAACGGCAGAGTCAGGGCACTGTCACCAAGCATCATGTAGGCAACAAAAGGAAAACATGCTCCAATTGCCAGGCCAGCACCGTGGTTAAAGAGAAACAGTTTGCGTAGATACGTGCTGCTACCTTGAGCAGGCGTCTGCATAGGAGGCTCCCGGTAAGGTTTCCTGAGAAAAGAAAATGATATAAGCTGTTTACGATTATCACAGGCAGGCGAAAAGCGGCAAGGCAAATTCAACTGCCTTCTAGTCGCTCAGGGCAGGTTATGGTACGATTTACGAACTGTGACAGGATATATTGACACTCACATCCACCTGAATCTTCTGAACCGAGTTGAACCCCAGCTTGAGGATGCCAGAAAAGCTGGAGTTGCAGCCTGGGTTGTGCCGGGGGTTTCACCTGATCGCTGGACAGAGTTGCTGGTGATCGCCGAAAGGCATGCTGGCGTTTATGCTGCGCCAGGAATTCATCCGCAGGCAGCTGGTGGTTACCAGAAATTGCACCTTGAGACCCTACGTCAGCTTCTGGAACACCCCAAGGTTGTTGCACTTGGCGAAGTAGGTCTCGACCGCCAGGTCGAAAGCACCTGGCAAAAACAAGAAGAGACTTTCATCCAGATGATACGCCTGGCGCGGGAGATGGATAAACCGCTGCTGATCCATGCCCGGCGAAGCAGTACCCGTGTTCTGGAAATTTTACAGCAGGAAGAAGCTGGTCGAGTTGGCGGGATATTTCATGCCTTTTCCGGGAGCCTGGAAACGGCCCGTAAAGTTATCGACCAGGGCTTTCTGCTCGGCATTGGTGGGGTGGTGACTTTCCCGACCGCTAAGCGATTGCCGGAAGTCGTACGCGAAGTTCCTGCTGAAGTGTTGGTGCTTGAGACCGATGCTCCTGATATGACGCCTGCACCTTATCGCGGTCAACCGAACCGGCCGGCTTATCTCGGGCTGGTGGCCGAGCAAGTTGCCGCCCTGCGGGGTTGGAGCCTGGAAGAAACGGCGCGAATTACCACCGCCAACGCCTGTCGTCTCCTGAAATTGCCGCCACAGGTGGCTTCTGTCAGCCCTTTTATAAGGAAGTAACCTTGAGTGAGAAGGAGTAACCGTGAACAACCCTGATCGTTTTGATCGGCTCAACCTCCTGGTTGGTGAGGCGGGCGTAGCGCGCTTGAAACAGACCTCTATAGCGGTTTTTGGCTTAGGTGGCGTCGGCAGCTATGCCGTCGAAGCCCTGGTGCGTGGCGGCATCGGTCGCCTGACGCTGATCGACTTCGACCAAGTTGATATCACCAACTGCAACCGTCAGCTGCATGCCCATGACGGCACGATCGGCCAGCCCAAAGCTCTGGTGATGGCAGAACGCTGCCGGATGATCAATCCTGAGGTTCAGGTAGAACCGTTACAAGCCTTCTACAGTCAGGAGAATTCTGCAGAACTCTTGCAGCGCGGCTACGATTATGTCCTCGACTGCATTGATCACATTACGGCCAAAATTCATCTGATTGAGACGTGCGTAGCCAAACAGCTGCCGATTATCTCCTCCATGGGGGCTGCCAATAAGCTTGATCCGACGCGTATCCTCATCGCTGACCTGGCTGATACGAACAAGTGCCGCCTGGCGAGAGTCCTGCGCCGGGAGTTGCGGAAACGCGGTATCAGCCGTGGGGTTAAAACGGTTTATTCGACGGAGGAGTTCCGGCCACTATCCGACGGTCGTCGCGAAGATTCCGCAGCAGAGGCTGAACATTATCAGGCCCAGCGTGCGCCCCTCGGCAGCTCTTCGGTCATCCCGCCTCTCTTTGGGCTGACTATGGCCGGAGAGGTTATTCGTGATCTGTTGGCAGAGAAGGTGTCGTGATGGATCCCTACGTCTGGCAAATCCCGGTGTTGGTTCTGGTTGGTGTGGTCGCCGGCTTCCTCAACGTTCTGGCTGGCGGCGGTTCCCTGCTGACGCTGCCTTTACTGCTCTTCTTCGGTTTGCCGGCGGCAACTGCCAACGGCACCAATCGTATTGCGATTTTCTGTCAGAACATTTTTGCCATCACCGGTTTCAAGCGTCAGGGGGTGTTCCCCATTCGGATGGCTCTGCTCTGTACGCCGCCTGCTCTGGTCGGCAGCTATATCGGTGCAAATCTGGCGATCACTGTTGATGAAATGCTCTTTCGCCGCTTGCTCGCCCTGGTCATGGTCATCGTTTTGATCTTCATGATCGTCGACCCGATGAAGCGTATGCAGCAATCCGAAAAGCCGATGACGCCGCTACGGCTTGCCGTGCTGATCGTCAGCTTTTTTGGTATCGGTATTTACGGTGGTTTTGTTCAGGCCGGGGTCGGTTTTCTGATTATCACCGGCTTACTGGTGCACGGTCTTGACCTGGTGCGTACCAACGCTGTCAAGGTGTTGGTTATCTTTGCCTTCACCGTGGTCGCTCTGGGGGTTTTTATCATGCATGGTCAGGTGGACTATGTCCTGGGGCTGGCGTTGGCGGTCGGTAATTCCGTGGGTGGCTGGTTCGCTTCTCATCTTGCCGTGAAAAAGGGTCACGAATGGATCAAGCGTTTTGTCATTGTAACCGTGTTGATCTTTGCCCTGCGGTTGCTTATCCCATAGAACTTTTGCGCGTTGAGATATATATGTTACTCTTATGCCATTGAATTGTCTCATGTAATGGATTAATGCTATGTCTGAAACAAACACTCCTGATCCTCAGGACAAGACCGATAAGCTTCCTGTCACTCAATCATCGCCAACCTCTCAAGGCGGTGATGCTATTGCACGCCTGCTGGTTGAGCAGGGTTTGATAACCGAAGCACAACTGATCTACGCTAAACGGGTCAAGACCAAGCTGATCTCCGACCGTTCCCTGATTGAAATTTTTAAAGAATTGCGCCTGTTGACCAATCGGCAGCTCAACCAGGTGCTCAAGCAGCAACGGTTGAGTATCCGCATCGGTGATCTGCTGGTTGAACTGGGTCATATCCGCCAGAGTGAACTGGATGCGGCCCTGGCCATTCAGGCCGAAAACCGGCAACAGAAGATCGGTGATATTCTGGTCGAGTATGGCTTTATCGATGAACATCGCCTGATGGAAATCCTTGCCTCGAAGCTCGGTTACCCTTTTGTCGAGCCGGTTTTTGCCGACATTGATCGTGAGCTGCTTGCCCAGGTACCGATCAAGATGTTTGCCCAACATTCCTTTGTGCCGATTGTCAGAAGTGAGGGCCGGGTCACGATCGCTTTTGCCGACCCTCTTGATCTTGAGGATCACGAAGCGGCTGACCGGGTGTTCGGTAGAATGATTCTGCCTGCAATCGGTCCCCGCCAGGCCATCCGCGAAGTTATTGAACTCTATCGTCGAGGAGCCCAGCGCGGCACTTTAGAAGAAGCCGATGACTCGACCATCATCGGTATCGTCAACAGCCTTTTTGATGATGCCATGCAGCAGGGTGCCAGTGATATCCATATTGAGCCGATGAAGGATCGACTCCGCATCCGCTTCCGCCGCGACGGCGTGCTCGGTGTCCACAAGGAGATGAACCTGGACGTTGCTGCGCCTGTGACGACACGTTTGAAGGTCATGGCAGAAGCCGATATTGCCGAACGTCGTCGTCACCAGGACGGACGTATCCTCTACGAGAGCGCAGCCACCGGCATGACTCTTGACCTGCGGGTCTCCTTCTATATCACCGTCCATGGCGAAAAGGTCGTTCTGCGCTTGATGAACAAGAAGGGCGAACTGCTTGATATCGACGATATCGGCATGGCGCCACGCATGTTGCAGAAGTTTCGCGACGATGCTCTTGCCTCACCAAGCGGCATTATCATCGTAACCGGACCGACCGGTGCCGGTAAAACCACGACTCTTTACAGTTGCGTCAATCATCTCAATGACCTCGAGACGAGCATCATTACTGCCGAAGAGCCGGTGGAGTATGTTCTTGACGGTATCACCCAGTGTTCAATCAATCCGAAAATCGGTGTGACCTTTACTGAAACCCTGCGCCACATTGTTCGTCAGGATCCAGACATTATCGTCATGGGTGAGGTCCGGGATACCTTTTCTGCGGAGACCGCAATTCAGGCATCGTTGACTGGTCACAAGGTGTTGACGACCTTTCATACCGAGGATGCGGTCGGTGGCCTGTTGCGTCTTCTTAATATGGGCATCGAAGCATTTTTGATCGCTTCGACAATCAATTGCATGCTGGCACAACGCCTGCTGCGCAGAATTTGCCCGCACTGTACGGCCCCCTACAAACCGACTCCGGATGAATACCGTCGCCTTGGTTACACTCATGGCGACTTGGCGGGCGCCGATTTGCAGGTCGGCCGCGGTTGTACTGCCTGCAGGTTTACCGGTTACAAGGGTCGGGTCGGTATCTTTGAACTGCTATACTTGAATGACGATGTCAAGGAAGCGGTTCTGGCGCGCAAGACGGTGCAGGAAATCCGCCGTGTCAGTATCGAAAGCTCCGGCCTGATCACCTTGCTGGAGGACGGTATTGCCAAGGCGGCTCGCGGCAAGGTTTCTCTTCCTGAAGTCATGCGGCGTCTGCCGCGCACTTTGAAACCGCGTCCGCTGCATGAATTGCGTCGCTTGTTGGGAGAATAGACTTGGCAAATAAATCACTGGCAGAAGTTATCAAGGACATGGTTGATGCCGACCGGGTGCGCCTTCCGGTCCATCCCAAGCTGTCTCAACAGGTCAGCGCGTGTCTGGCCGCAGAAGGTGCCGATTCAAAGCAGCTGTGGGTGCTGGTTGGTCATGATCCAGCGTTACTCTGCAACCTCTTTCGCGCCGCCAATTCATCCTTCTTTGCCGGTCTGCAAAAGACTCTTTCTATCGATGAAGCGGTGACCCGCCTTGGCAGCAGCAAGGCCAGCCAGGTTATTGAGCGGGCCTGCCGGGAGGGTGAGGGGTGCCCGCAAGGCGAGTTGTTGCCCCGCTATATGCCCAGCCTCTGGCAACATGCCCAGGCTTGCGCAATTGGTGCCCGTTGGCTGGCGAACCGCTGTGGTTACCAGGGCCTCGCTGACCAGGCCTATCTGGCCGGGTTGCTCCACGATGTCGGCAAACAGTTTCTACTCGCGGCTCTGGAGGAGGTGACCAGTTGTGGCGAGTTCGGCATGACCTTTTCTGATCAGCTGATTCAGGAGGTAATCGCCACCATGCATGTCGAACAGGGACTGCGGCTTTTCGAAGAGTGGAATCTTCCGGAAGTTTACAAAGAGGTGGTCGCCGACCACCATGCCGAAGAGTTGGATACGCAGAATATAGTGACCGCTTTGGTAAAGCTGGCCAATAAGGGTTGCCGCAAGGCTGGACTTGGCCTGGTGCAAAATCCGGATCTTGTCCTGCCGACAACGGGAGAAGCACAATTTTTAGGCATTGATGAGATTGCTCTGGCCGAATTCGAGATTATGCTTGAAGATAAGTTTCTCGGTGGCAAGCCTAGCGCTGTCTCCTAATAGCTCGTTGCGGTTGACCATCGGTGTTATGCTTTAACGTCTGTAACGTACACAATTTTGCTGCTTAATAGGGGGCAGGTATGTCGAAATCTATTGCTCAGATCTTGAAACTCAAAGGAAGTGATGTCTGGAAAACCACTCCAGATGCCTTGATTTATGATGCTTTGGCATTGATGGCAGAAAAGAATGTCGGCGCTCTCGTGGTCATGGAACAGAATCAGTTGGTCGGTATCTTTACCGAGCGCGATCATGCCCGCAAGGTCGACCTGGAAGGCCGCTGTTCCCAGAAGGCCAGCATCCGTCAGGTTATGTCAGTCGATATCTGTTACATTACTCCCCAGACCACGGTCGACGAAGCCATGGCAATCGTAACCGAAAGCCGGCGTCGTCATCTGCCGGTTATGGAGAATGATCAACTGGTTGGCCTGGCCTCGATCGGCGACCTGGTCAAAGCCTCACTTGACGAGAAGGATTTCGAAATCAAGCAGCTCAAAAGATACATTAAGGGTGACACCTGATCATGTAAAGAACGCTTATGCTGGGTAGACACTCACCCGCTGTCCGATCAATTGCAGGGCTTTTAATCATCAATCTAAAGGTTCGGCCATGATTCAGATTAAAAAAGGGCTCGACCTGCCCGTTAGCGGTGTACCCAAAATGCAGGTTGAGGATGGACCGCCAGTTTCGCACGTGGCCCTTGTCGGTGCTGATTACCAGGAGATGAAGCCGACTCTTTTGGTTGCTGAGGGCGAGTCGGTCAGCCTCGGTCAGCCACTCTTTGCCGACAAAAATAATCCTGAGATTCTTTATACTTCACCTGCGTCAGGCAAGGTTGCCGCCATCAACCGGGGCGAACGGCGCATCTTCCTTTCTCTGGTTATCGAGATTTCCGGAAGTGCAGAAAAAACCTTTCCAACCACAGCAGTTGATCAACTCGATCAACTTTCCGCAGATAAGGTTGAACAGCAGCTAATCAACTCCGGTTTATGGCCCTCGTTCCGCACCCGTCCATACAGTAAAGTACCACCGCCTGGAACCCGTCCTGCAGCACTTTTTGTCACTGCTATCGATACCAATCCGTTGGCGGCAGATCCACAGATTGCAATTTCTGAAAAAGCGACAGAGTTCGAGGCTGGCCTGAAGGTTATCCGCCACCTGACCACAGGAAAGGTCTACCTGTGCAAGAAGCCGGAGATGCAGATTCCGGTACCAACGGGAATCACCGTCAGTGAATTTTCCGGCTGTCACCCGGCCGGGCTGGTCGGCACCCACATTCATTTTCTCGAAAGGGTTAATCAGCAGCGCACGGTCTGGCACATTGGTTACCAGGACGTGGTCGCTGTCGGCCACCTTTTTCTCAGCGGCAGGATTCTCACCGAAAGGCTTGTTGCGCTCTGCGGACCGGCGGTAAAAAAACCGCGAGTAATTCGCACTCGCCTTGGTGCCTGCTTGTCAGAGCTGGTTGCAGGCCAGTTGCATGAGGTGGATAGCAGGGTTATCTCTGGCTCAGTACTGGCTGGACACAGGGCCGCTCAGGCCAACGATTTCCTCGGTCGTTATCACAACCAGATCTCTGTTCTTGAAGAGGACCGGCAACGCGAATTCATGGGCTGGAGCATGCCGGGTTTTAATAAATTCTCGATCAAAAATGTTTTCGCCTCGTCCCTGTTGCCGCGTCGTCCATTGCCGATGACGACCAGCACCCATGGCAGTTTGCGTGCCATGGTGCCGATCGGTGCCTTTGAAAAGGTGATGCCTCTCAACATCAAAGCGACCTGGCTGCTTCGTTCATTGCTTACCCTGGACACTGACCTGGCTCAGGATCTCGGTTGTCTTGAGCTGGACGAAGAGGATCTGGCGCTCTGTAGTTTTGTTTGCTCGGGGAAAATGAACTACGGTGATCATCTACGACAAACCCTGCAGAAGATAGAAAAAGAGGGCTGATGAAAGCATTGCGTAATCTTCTCGATAAGCTTCACCCCCACTTTGCGCAGGGTGGGAAACTTGAGCGGTTCTACCCCCTTTACGAAGCCGCTGACAGTTTCATTTACACCCCCGGCGAAGTTGCCGACGGTGCCCCTCATGTCAGAGATGCGATCGATTTGAAGAGGGTGATGATCACCGTCGTGTTCGCCCTGATCCCCTGCTTTTTCATGGCCATGTGGAATACCGGTTATCAGGCGAACAGCGCTATGCAACTCACTGGTGGTAGTGTCGAGGGCTGGCGCGGTGGCTTGATCGAGATGCTCGGTTACTCTGCCAACCCGAATAGTCTCTTTGACAACCTGTTACTCGGAGCCGCCTGGTTTGTCCCCATCTACCTGGTCACCAACATTGTTGGTGGCTTGTGGGAAGCCCTGTTCTGTATCGTCCGCCGCCACGAGCTGAACGAAGGCTTTCTGGTCACCGGCTCACTTTTCCCGCTCATTTGCCCGCCGACCTTGCCTCTCTGGCAGGTCGCTTTGGGGATCAGCTTCGGTGTTGTTATTGGTAAAGAGATCTTCGGTGGCACCGGCAAAAACTTCCTCAACCCGGCGTTAACCGGGCGGGCTTTTTTATTCTTTGCCTATCCTGCACAGATTTCCGGCAATGCGGTATGGACCGCCGTGGATGGCGTGAGTGGGGCAACCGCTCTGAGTCGTGCCGCCGAAGGCGGGCTGCAGGCGGTTACCACGGTGACCAGCTGGTTCGATGCTTTTATGGGCGCGATTCCTGGGTCAATGGGGGAGACTTCCACTCTCGCCTGTCTCTTTGGCGCTGCCGTGCTGGTCCTTTCCGGTATTGGCTCCTGGCGTGTCATGCTCTCCGGGCTGATCGGCGCCGTTGGCTTATCCACGCTCTTTGTCCTCATTGGCAGCAGCACCAACCCGATGTTTGAGCTTGGCCCACTCTGGCACCTGGTGCTCGGCGGTTTTGCCTTCGGTCTGATTTTCATGGCGACCGATCCGGTTTCTGGAGCGATGACGGAAGAGGGCCAATGGCTCTATGGATTCCTCATCGGCAGCATGTGCATCATGATCCGGGTTGTTAATCCGGCCTTCCCGGAAGGGATGATGCTCGCCATTCTGTTCGGCAATGTCTTTGCGCCGCTAATTGACCAGCTGGTTCTCAAGTATCACATCAAGCGGAGGCTGCAACATGTCCAGGGATAGCACCAGAAAAGTTCTGAGTGTTGCTTTTGCCCTTTGCGTGGTCTGCTCGATCCTGGTCTCGGCGGCGGCCGTGGGGTTGCGTGAGCGTCAGGAGCGGAACAAGGTGGACGAGAAAAAGAAGAACATCCTCCAAGCGGCAGGTCTCTATGAGACAGGCATCCCGGTCGAAGACCAGTTCAGTAAAATTCAAACCCGTATCGTCGATCTGCAGAGCGGTCAATTCAGTCACGATTTTGATGCCGCCACCTTCGACAGTCGTTCTTCGGCACGTGATCCTGAGACCCGCTACCAGATCCCGTCTGACCTGGATCTTGCTGCAATCAAGAGACGTTCCCGCTATCAGGATGTCTATCTGGTGATGGCTGATGACGCGTTGCAGCAGATTATCCTGCCGGTCCACGGTAAGGGCCTGTGGTCGACGATGTACGGTTTTATCTCCCTTGGCAATGATTTCTCCACGGTGAATGGTTTTGCCTTTTACGAACATGGGGAAACCCCGGGCCTTGGCGGTGAGATTGATAATCCCGCCTGGAAAAAACAGTGGCCGGGCAAGAAAATTTACGATGATGCAGGCAACATCCGTATCGAAGTGCTCAAAGGAGCGGTCGACAAAAGTTCCGAAAACGCAATCTATCAGGCGGATGGTCTGGCCGGTGCGACCCTGACCGCGCGCGGTGTCGGCAACCTGCTCAAATACTGGCTGGGCGATAATGGCTACAAACCTTTTCTCGAAACATTGAAAAAGGAAGGGCTGAAACAATGAGCAAAGCCAAAGATGTTTTCCTTGATCCTTTATTCAATAAAAACCCGATCGGGCTGCAGATCCTCGGCATCTGCTCCGCTCTGGCCGTCACCTCCAAGCTGGAGACCGTTATCGTTATGGCCCTGGCAGTCACCTTCGTTATCGCCGGTTCCAACGTTTCAGTCAGCCTGCTCCGTCGGCAGATCCCTGGCAGTATTCGCATCATCGCCGAGATTACCATTATTGCGACGCTGGTTATCATTGTTGACCAGTTCCTCAAGGCCTATGCTTTCGGCATTAGTAAACAACTCTCGGTTTTCGTCGGCCTGATCATCACCAACTGTATCGTGCTCGGTCGTGCTGAAGCCTTCGCCATGAAAAACCCACCGGGGCTCAGCTTTCTTGATGGTCT
>DAOWJU010000191.1 GCA_030640215.1 Desulfuromonadales bacterium | reverse complement strand
TCTCCTGAACCAGTTCCGCGGTTTTCTGGATATTCGGCACCAGGGCATCAAGAACGGTACCGGCTTTTTCAGCAACTTCGACACTGTTGGTCGACAATTCGTTGATCTCACCGGCAGCTTTCTGGCTACGCTCTGCAAGCTTTCGTACTTCGGCGGCAACCACCGCAAAGCCTTTACCATGCTCACCGGCGCGAGCCGCTTCAATAGCTGCATTCAGCGCCAGCAGATTGGTCTGACGAGAGATTTCCTCGATGATCATGATCTTACCGGCAATTTCCTTCATGGCGCCAACTGTTTGATTAACCGCGTCACCACCTTCACGGGCATCGCCGGAAGCCTGAACCGCAATCTTTTCTGTCTCCATGGCGTTATCAGCGTTCTGTCGAATGTTAGCTGTCATCTGCTCAACACTCGACGAAGCCTCTTCAGCAGCAGCAGCCTGCTCGGAAGCCCCCTGCGACATCTCTTCGCTGGAAGCACTCATTGCCTGGGCACCAGAAGCCACATTCTCAATGGAAAGTTTGACGTTGTTGATGACGTCTTTAAGTTTGTCGACCATATTTGCCAATGACTGGATCAGAACATCCTTGTCCGAACGTTCTTTGAGCTGCACCCGTAAGTTACCATCAGCGATCTTGCCTGCTGCCGCGGCAACTTCCTGACTGGAGGCAATCATATCCCGCATCGCTTGCAGCAACTGACCTGTCTCATCCTTACTAATCTGATCGATCTTCACTGTCAAATCACCGACAGCAAGAGCTCGAGCTGCATCAACAGCGACATTAAGAGGACGAACAATGCTGCGAGTGATGAAGATGGTCACCAGAACGCCGATGATCAGGGCGGAAAGACCGATAATCAACTGTAAGGTTTTAACCTGTTGAGAAGCAGCAAGAATCATCTGGCCATTCTCATTAAATTCCTGAACCTGTGAGACCTGCAGAGCTGCCACGAGCTTGGTAACCATTGCGGAATCAGCGTCTAGCTCCTCCATAACGATGTTGCCAGCCTCAAATCCTTCATTTGCATAGGCTGAAGCCATCCGTTTGCCAGTATCAAACATCTCGGCAAACCCAGCTTCGAGTTCATCAAGTTGTCTCAGGCCCTGCGTATCATTCTCTTCCTGGAACATCCCTTTAAACAGATCGAGATCCTTGCGAAACGCTTTGGCATTTTCTGCCGCAACCAGTAAGCCATCGTTATTTTTGGTTAAAGATGCATCAGTTACCCATTGATTCACATTTGAAACCGCAAGAACCATACGATCCGCTGCCAGTGTAAAAGGCAGGCTTTCCTCGATAACCAATTGTGTGCTGCTATCGACCTTACTAAGCGACCAGAAGGTCACCACCATAGTGCTGAGCATCAGTAAGAGAATCAGGCCAAACCCCAAGCTCATGCGTGTACCAACTTTTAAATCTCTGATAGCCATTTTTACGTCCCCCGTAAAAGATGTGGTTAGATTGCTGTGCTTTAACATTTCTTGTTTCTATCTGTAGACATCAAGTTCCATGCCAATCGTTTCCGACTACGCAAGTAAACTTTAGCACATTAGAGAACAATACCTAAACTATCGACTTTTAACTGTTTTCCTCTGCAGTCAGCTTCATGGCAACAGACTAACAATCTTCAGGAACGAGATAAGCAAGAGAACCTGTC
Organism: Desulfuromonadales bacterium; assembly: GCA_030640215.1. GTDB lineage: Bacteria > Desulfobacterota > Desulfuromonadia > Desulfuromonadales > BM103 > M0040. Next base: position 1,119 of record DAOWJU010000191.1, on the reverse strand, counting down.
ACACATTGTGGCACAGACAACGATCGACCTGACACACTGCGCCAGACACTGCACACACCGCGCCAGACACTGCACACATCGCACAGCAATGGGCCAGACAGTAAATCTGCCTGGCCCATTGTGGACAGCTTCATTCTCCCCCTTCGATTGGGGCAGAGTCATTTACTCTTTTTAGCAACCGGTTCCAGACAATGGAGTTCCACAGGCCAGAAAACCTCCTTATCGAGCAGGATCATAGCCCTCTCCTCTTCCAGCTTGTAGATAATCCCGACACAACCATCAAGCCTTGAACCATCTAATATTTTGACTTTGTCACCAAACTTCATGCTTATGACCTCTTCACCTACTCATTTAGTGTAATGCACTCTTTTCGTATTCTTCAGCCCGCCCGGCTAGTTGCGGCAGATCCAGGATCAGGGCAACCCGGCCATCACCAAGAATCGTCGCACCGGAGACGCCATCAATACCCTGGTACATTTTGCCCAGGTTCTTGATCACGGTCTGATGTTCACCAACCACATGATCCACGACAAAACCGACCCTTAACCCTTCGATATTAACGATGACAATCTGTTCAATATCGGGTCGCTCACCATTGATTTTGAATTCATTGCGCAGGCGAACATACGGAACAATCTCGCCACGGATCTTAACCAGGTTACGACCATGGGTCTGCTGCGATTCTTCACGGGTTAGTTCAATGCACTCTTCAACAGCAGACAGAGGCAGAACATAGTGGTCAGCAGCAATATCAATTAATAATCCGTCAATAATCGCCAAGGTCAGAGGAAGTTTGAGAGAAAAGGAGCTTCCCTTACCTTCTTCACTGCTCACCTCAATACTACCACGCAAAGCATCGATCGCCTGGCGCACAACATCCATACCGACACCACGGCCACTGACATTGGAAACTTCCTGCGCGGTAGAGAATCCAGGCTCGAAAATCAAGGCATGAATTTCCCGGTCTGTGAGCTCCGCATGTTCACTCACCAGACCTTTTTCTATCGCTTTGGCACGGATTCTTGCAACATCAAGCCCGGCTCCATCGTCGGCAACAGTCAGGACCACGTTGGCACCAACATGTTTTGCCGAAAGCGTGATCCTGCCTTTACCCGGTTT
>DAOWJU010000317.1 GCA_030640215.1 Desulfuromonadales bacterium | reverse complement strand
TGCCGAGTTGATCTACCCTCCCGGTTATGAAACCTATGTCAGCGTAGAAGGTCCTTTGACGACGTCTCTTGAGGGGGCTTGTCGTCCCACCCATTTCCGTGGCGTCACCACGGTCGTCACCAAGCTTTTCAACATTGTTCTGCCGCACGTGGCTCTCTTTGGCCGCAAGGATTTCCAACAATTGGCGGTGATCAGGCGGATGACGGCAGATCTCAACCTGCCGGTGGAGATTGTTAGTATGCCGATTGTGCGTGAAACCGATGGCCTGGCGATGAGCTCACGCAATGTTTATCTCAGTGATGATGAGAGAACAGAGGCCCTTGCCTTGGTCGGCACTTTGCGCCGAGCCGCAGAAATGGCAAAGAATGGTGAACTGGCGGCTGAAAAGGTTCTGGCTTCAGCTCGCCAATGGCTGAATGCAGAGAACTCTTTGTCAATCGATTATGTGAAAATCTGTAATGCCCAGACTCTGGAAGAGGTCGCTATAATCGACCATGATGCTGTTATGCTCCTGGCGGTGAAGGTTGGTAAAACCCGCCTTATAGATAACGGCCATTTGTTAGGTTAAAACTATGCCAAAGAGCCAAGAAACAGCACGCGCGACCCTGGAAAATCTTTACCGGATTTTCACGGTTCCTGAAGCGCCCGATTCAACGCTAGGCGAGGTTGATCAGGCGATTTCCAGGGACGTTGCCGGATTCCTGCAGACTCATATTGTCGCCATCGAACGTAACATTGAAGAGATCGAGGCCGATTTCTCTCACTCGTTTATACCCGAAGAGCCGACTTTCGTCTCCGAGTATGCCGAATTTGTTAAAGAGAAGCTGGTTGCCCAATCGGTACATACCGCCGCGCCTGGCTTTATTGGTCATATGACTTCGGCGCTGCCTTACTTCATGTTGCCACTCTCGCGGATTATGACCGCCCTGAATCAGAACCTGGTCAAAGTTGAGACCTCCAAAGCCTTTACGCCGCTGGAGCGACAGGCCCTTGCTATGCTTCACCATCTTGTCTACCAGGGCGAAGAGACTTTCTATCAACAATGGATTCATGATAGTCAGCATGCTCTTGGCTCTTTCTGCTCAGGTGGCACGATTGCTAACGCCACGGCACTCTGGGTTGCGCGCAACACGCTTTGTGCCCCGTCTGGCAATTTTCGTGGCATTGCACAGGAAGGCTTGGGCCGTTCATTAGGGCATCTTGATTGCGACGGTCTCGCTGTGCTGGTCTCCAGTCGTGGGCACTACTCGCTTGGCAAAGCCGCTGACCTGCTTGGCATCGGTCGCGATAACCTGGTTAAGGTAAATACCGATACGAACAACCGCATCGACATGACTCAACTTAAGGAGACCTGTCGTCGCCTGCAGGACGAAAACATCCGCCCCCTGGCTCTGGTCGGGATTGCCGGTACCACCGAAACCGGTTCCGTGGACCCTTTGAACGAGATGGCTGACCTCGCTCTTGAACTCAGTTGTCATTTCCATGTTGATGCAGCCTGGGGTGGACCGACACTCTTCTCTGATCGCTATCGCCATCTGCTTGATGGGATTGCCCGGGCCGATTCGGTCACTATTGATGCGCATAAACAACTCTACGTACCGATGGGAGCGGGGATGGTTCTTTTCAAAGATTCCACTGCACTTTCTGCCATCGAGCATCACGCCAACTATATTTTACGTCACGGTTCCAAGGATCTTGGTAGTCATACTCTCGAAGGTTCTCGGCCAGGCATGGCTATGCTGGTGCACGCCGGACTCTCTATCATTGGCCGTAAAGGTTACGAGCTTCTTATCGATCTCGGCATCGAGCGCGCGAACTCCTTTGCCGAAATGGTCCGTCAGCATATCGACTTTGAACTGACCAATACGCCGCAGTTGAACATTCTCACCTACCGCTACTGCCCGAAACATGTACAACGAGCGCTAGCTCATGCGACTCTGGAACGGTCCAGCGCGATCAACCTCTTGATCGATCAAGTCAATCAGCTGCTACAAAAGGATCAACGTGAAGCAGGCAAGACGTTCGTCTCCAGAACCCGTCTGCGGGTTCCCATTTACGAGCAGGAGTTGACTGTCATGCGAGTGGTCCTGGCTAATCCGCTGACCACTGACGAGATTCTGACCTCGGTTCTTGATGAGCAATGTACAATTGTTCTGCAGCAGGATATCCAGTCTCTGTTGCAGCAGGTGAATACTCTTTCTGTACAAATTACTGAGCCTCCTGCGTCGGCCTGCGCTTGATTATATCCATGAATAGTCTGACTCTTTACCGCGCCCGCTTTGTTCTGCCGATCACCACTCCATTACTGGAAGATGGTGCCGTGCTGGTTGAAGCGGGACTCATCCGCGCCATTGGTAACTATCGTCAACTGGCCGCTGCTCATCCCGGAGCAACGGTCGTTGATTTTGGTGAATCGACTCTGTTGCCACCGATGGTCAACGCCCACACGCATCTCGAACTCAACTCTTTTGCCGATTGGGCCGCTGCTGCTGGCGAGCCTGATGCTCCGCACGACTTTGTTGACTGGATTCTCTGGTTGGTTAGGGTGAGACGGAGTGTTGCTGATGAACAGCTCCGAGATTCTCTTGTCGAGGGTTTGCAAGCCTCATTACTTGCCGGCACAGGCGCGATAGGTGACATCTCTACAACCCTGGGCTGTTTCGCTGCTTATCAAAAATCACTCTTGCGAGGTCGTGTTTTTGCCGAAGTGCTCGGCCACGATCTCACTCTGGTTGCAGAACGTCTTGCGGCAATCGAGAATGCTGTTAAAAATCAACCTAGTTCGTTCCTGAATTGGGGCATTTCACCTCACGCACCCTATACTCTTTCTGCGACTGCAGCAGATCAGGTCTTTGCTTTTGCCGACCGTCAAAAAATGCAGTGCAGTATCCATCTCGCTGAATCTGTTGATGAAATCCATTTTTTACAAAATGGTTCTGGTGCCATTGCCGAGAAGTTGTTTGCTGCAGCAAAGTGGGATACGTCTGTCGATCTTGCCGCCGGCTCCAGCCCGGTCCAGGAGTTTTGTCGGCAGGGGAGGTTGAGGTCGGGCGATCTATTGGTTCATGGTGTTCAAGTGGATGCTACAGATATCGACCTACTTAAGCAGGCAGGCTGTTCGGTTGTGCTCTGCCCACGCTCCAATGCTATTCTCAATGTCGGTAAGGCACCGGTGGCCGCTTACCTTGAAGCCGGTGTCCCTCTGGCTCTGGGAACCGACAG
>DAOWJU010000153.1 GCA_030640215.1 Desulfuromonadales bacterium | reverse complement strand
GATCCAGATGCGCAACTTGAGTCTTGATCCGGTCCTTTACCTTGAGTCCCTGCAGGTGACCGGAAAGGGCGTAGGTATGCTGGAAATGCTCAAGCAGCACAAAGCGCGCTTCCCCAGATTGCAATACGGCTACTTCAACCGCACAAAAGAGACTTTCTTTCCTCCTGGTTACGAATCTGAGTGGCCGATACATGCATAAGGCTAATCTAATTCTCCGTAAAGACCTGTTTTTATGATGAAATAGATGGTTTTAATGGCACTGTCAGATTGTGTATTGACTTCTAATATATTCAAAAAGTCTGATGCGTTCCGTTGATCATTAAAATAGAGGAGCAAATCATGCGTACTTTTCTGACGACCATTCTGCTTGTGGCTATGCTGTCCCCGACAACAACTTTTGCCAAAGACTTTGGCCAGGGTGTCACGCTCGCTGAAGAGACTGCCATTTCATCGATCATTGATCATCCCGAGAACTACGTTGGCAAAAAGGTCAAGGTCTCAGGTCTGGTTATTGATGTCTGTAGCACGAGAGGCTGCTGGGTCTATCTGGCTGGTGATCGCGATTTCGAAAAAATCCGTATCAAGGTGACCGATGGTGAGATCGTTTTTCCAATGGAGGCCCGCGGTAAAAAGGCGACTGTCGAGGGTGTTGTCGAAAGTATGGAATTGACCCGTGAGGAAGTAATCAGGCGACGCAAGCATCATGCAGAAGAGACCGGCACGTCCTTCGATCCTGCCACGGTGACTTCCGGTGAAACGATTCTGCGTATTCGTGGCCTCGGTGCTGCAATTCCCGGACTTTAGATATAAAAATGAAGTGGCGGCGCTGGAATTACCTACTTCACCGTGATATCGGCTTTCTCTGCATCGGACTGACCCTGCTCTATGCCATCTCCGGCGTAGCTGTCAATCATATCTCGCAGTGGAATCCGAGCTATCGGGTAGAACGGATTGAAACCAATATCGGCCCGGTTCTTGGCGATCCTGCCGACGCTGGGACTGTGCGTATGATCCTTGCCCGTCTCAATGAGCAGGGCAAGCTCGAAAGCAGTTATCGGCCCGATCGGAAGAGTCTGCAACTTTTTGTCGAAGGCCGCTCGATCATGGTCGATCTGGCGAGTGGCCATGTTGTTCATGACCGTGCTATCCCTCGGCCCGGTCTGCGTGAAATGAATTTCCTGCATCTCAATCATCCCAAGAAAGCCTGGACCTGGTTTGCCGATCTCTATGCTGTGGCCCTGGCCTTTCTGGCCATCAGCGGTCTCTTCATGATTCGTCGCAAGACTTTGCGGCGCGGGCTCGTTCTGACCGGGGTCGGGATTGTTCTCCCGCTGTTCTTTCTGATTGTCTACCTGTAGCTCTCTTGTTCGGCCTTTAGTGTTTAACGCCTTGCTGATTTAGTGTTTGACACAGCCTTGCGATTGACACGTTGGCAGGCCTGGGGTAGAAACGACCACAGGCCTGTCGACTGAGTCATTAATCCAGACTGGAGCAGAGATGTTCACTGATACTTTCCTGCACGCCCTGACATCCTATTTCGTCGTTATAGATCCCATCGGTACCGCACTGATTTTTCATGGCTTGACGTCGGGCTGTGAGCGGGCCTATGCGAAACGCATGGCGTTACGTTCGACGATGATTGCGGCATCAATCGTGCTGGTCTCTGCTTTTTTTGGCCAGGCTTTATTGAATAAACTTGGTATCAGCATTGAGGCGTTGCGTGTGTCCGGTGGGCTGCTGCTCTTTATTACGGCGTTCAATATGGTGACCAAGGGAGAAACCGGCAAGAAGTGGGAAAGCGGTCAGGAAATTGATATCTCGGTTTTCCCCATGTCAATTCCGCTGCTGTCCGGCCCTGGCTGTCTGACCGTGACGATTCTGCTCTTTTCGCAAACACCAACAGCTTCAGGAACTGTCGGTTTGGTGCTCTCGGTTCTGGTTATTTACGGCTTTACCCACCTGTCTCTCATCTCTGCAAATCGGGTCAAAAATATCATCGGTCGAACCGGTGATGATATTCTGCGCCGTCTACTAGGCGTGATCCTCGCCGCTCTGGCGATTCAGTTTGTCGCTGACGGTGTCCGACAGATCATGATTGGCTGATTTCCGCGCCACTCACCTTACCTTAATATCAAATTCATCTTTTACGAAGTCCATTGCTTCGGTCATAAACCCCTTGAAATCATGAAGAAATAAAGCTTCGTGGGCAGCAAGGTCATCAACGCCTTCGGCGAGAGGTAGAGGCCTGCTCAGGCGTTGGGCAATTCTCTTCAGGGCCCTGCCGACCACCCAGCGCTGTCGATAAGAGACCAGCCAGTTGTGCTCAATCATGCGCGGTGCGACCTGTTGCAGACCTGCCGGTAGCTGTGCATGTTGCTCCTGCAGCAGGCGGTAGACCTTCTTTGCATAGCTTGCCAGCGGTTCTGTTGCATAGTCCGACCAGTTTGCAGCGAGGAAATGATCGTAGAAGATGTCGACGATGATGCCACGGCCATGGCCGAATTTGCAGTCAAGTCGCTGGCGGCTTTGCCGGGTGTGTGGACTGTTCTGGGCGAGGCTATCAATACGGCGGTGCAGGTGTATGCCAAGCGCCACTTTCTCAGGATAGCTGGTCGGGATAGGGCCTTTGACGAAGTCGCCCATCAGACCGCCTAGTTGTAGCTCAGGATCTGCTCCGGACAGGTAGAGATGAACCAGGTAGTTCAAACTCTGAGGATCTTGTTCTGCAGAATAAGAATTTCGAAGGCCATCAACGCTTTGCTGGAGAGTTGCTGCAGATCAACCACCGCTTGCGAAAGATCGACCGAAGCGTCGTCAATGTAGATCAGGCCGACAACGCGTCCCATCATACTCATGGGCAGGAGCAGGGCCGTTGTGAGTGCTGGCTTGCCTAAAAATGTGGTCAAAGCAAGGTTGGCACCGCTTTGCTGAACCGGTCCGAGAAAGTAACTGTTGCTCTCCACGGCGGTTTTTAAAACTGATGGCTCAGAAAGAGGCAGTTGGAATTGATCGAAGCCAGGAATCGGTTGGTCATTTTTTGCTGAACGCCAACCGGTGACCTGTCCGGCGACTACCATGAAGAGAGCCGCTCGGGCGTAGTTCGCGCCGAGATACTTGATGACGGCGTCGGCGACATCATTACGATCGGTAATTTCGACCAGCGCTTGGGCTGTGGTCGCCATGGTGATCTCTTCGTCTTCCAGTTCTTCAATCAGGTCATCGTCGCCCAGTTCTTCAATTCCCTCTTCGACAACCTTGGTTGCTGCAACGGGTTGTGGTTCTGCTGGCGCTGCTGTTGGCTTCTCGTAGACGTGTTCTGAACCGGGTGTACCAAGGTCTTCATTCGTATTGGACTCAACAACCGGGCCGTCTGGTGTGTTGAAGACGTGCAGTTGGTTCAATTCCTCGCGCACCTGTTTGGGGGGAGCGATGTAACGCATGGTGCGCTTGATGCCGTAGTGTTTTTCCAGGGCAAAGACCAGACGTACTTCCAGAGCCAGAATCGGCTTTACAATGTAACCGGTACGGAATGAAATTTCATCAATCGATTTCAGATTGTGGGGTTCGGCCATGGCCAGAGTCAGCTTTTTGCCACTGACCGCAATCGGCATGACTTTATGCTTTTCAGCCAATTCAAGGCTGATGATGTTGATGATGTTTTCAGGGATGTTTTGCATCTGCCCCGGTTTCGCACAGGGAATGCCAAGCAGTTTCTCAAGGACTCCGGCCAGAGCATCTTCGGTAATCAGGCCCATTTCAATGATGACAGTACCGAGTTTGCCGCCAAAAATGACCTGAGCTTGCAACGCTTCTTCGAGTTGCGCCTGGGTCAGCATATCTCTCTTGATCAGCAGCTCGCCAAGCTTGTCGGCCATGATGTGTCCCTTGTGGTGTTATTGCGAGGAGTTGCTGTTTGCAGCTTTTGCGCTGGCAGTCTTGATCTTTTTCTGAGCTGTCAACTGAGCGACCAGAGTTGTCGCTTTGATTTTGAAGTCTGCCATATTGGCTGATGACACTGGCTTGACCGCAGGAGCCTTCACCCTGGTGGGGTTAACCGGCGCACCATTTTTTTTCATCCGGAAGCAGAGGTGCGGCCCGGTGGCCAGGCCGGTGCTGCCGACATAACCAATTATCTGCCCCTGCGCAACCCGCTTGCCATTAGCGATTTTTTTTGCAAACCCATTCATATGCAGATAGATGGTTTCGTAGTTGCCGTTATGGCGGATCTTGATGTAATTACCGTTGGCCCGGGTATAGCCTTTTTTGATAATAACGCCATCGCCGACGCTCTTAATTGGTGTGCCGGTAGGAGCAGCGTAATCGATGGCCGGATGAGATTTCCAGGTCTTGGTAATCGGGTGAAAACGGCGGGTCGTGAAGCCTGAAGAAATGCGTGAAAAGGCCAGGGGGGCTTTGAGGAAGGCCTTACGTAAGCTCTGACCGTCGGCATCGTAATAATCGGGACGATGGTCGCCGTCCTGATAGAGAAAGGCTTGAAAGGTTGTGCCCTGATTGGTGAATTCTGCTGCCAGAATGCGACCGTAACCAGCCGGTTGGCCTTCGCGGTAACGTTTTTCAACCAGAGCCTGGAAAGAGTCCCCTTTGCGGATGTCGAGAATGAAGTCGATATCCCAGGCAAAAATGTCAGCCAGGTTCATTGCCAGGACATCACTTTCACCGGTACTGGTGACCGCTTCAAAAAGGCTACTTTCGATCATTCCCCGTACGCGAACGGTCTTTGTTGTGTACGGGATTGGAATCTTCTCGATAGAAAAGTTCTCCGCATCGCGGGAAATGATCAACTGTTCATTGCGGTCGATGTCGTACTCGAAACGTTCGAAAGCGTCATCGCTCAGACAGAGGCGGTATGCCTGGCCTGCACTGAGACGGGAGAGGGGAAAAACTGGTTTGCATTGGCGGTTCAATTCATGGATCTCTGCTGCAGTGAAGAACTCGCTCAGCAGCGCTGTCACGGTATCACCCGGTGCAATGGTGCCCTTGATAATCTCTTTGCGGATCTCCGGAATCGGCGGTGGTTGAGGGACTTCCGGCGTAGCCGTGTTTGCTTCTGTACTGGTGGCGGAGTGACGCAGAAAAAGAGGAACAAGCAGCAGGACAATCAAGACCAGCAGCAGCCAGATACGAATGTGCGGGGTTGATCGCCGCTGACTTGATACAGCCTTTTTAGGTGGTTGAAAATCGAAATCCAAGGGTTCTTCCTGCCTGTGAAAAAGCGTTAACTTCCTGAAAAACAAAATCTCTTTATATTAGCAGGGTCGCGATGGATTTGTCTAGAAGGTTGTCGGCCCGTATCGCCCGACGACCTCCTAGAAATCTGTCGGGTTAAACAATGTTCTCTTGCCAGAATATATGATGGTGCGTTACTTAAAGAGGTATTACATCATTGAGGAGATTTGTATGATCAACCAGCAGCGTCTTAGCGAAGAATTTGTCCGTTTGGCAGCCATTAACAGTCCGCCATTGAAAGAGAGCGTTATCGCCCGTTATCTGACCGAGCGTCTGCAACGTTTCGGTGTTGAGGTCCGTTTTGATGATGCTGCAACGAGTACTGGCGGTGAGGTCGGTAATCTGGTGGCAACCCTGCCTGGCACAGGCAAGCTAACGGAACCTCTGCTCTTCTCGGTGCACATGGACACTGTTGAGCCGGGAGGGCAGGTAGAGCCGGTTTTGCGCGACGGGGTCTTTTATAGTGCCGGAGATACAGTTCTTGGTGCCGATGATAAGGCCGGAATCGCGGAATTGTTCGAAGCTTTGGACGTGGTTCGTGAGCAGCAGATACCTCATGGACCGATCGAAATCGTAGTCACAATTGCTGAAGAGATTGGCCTGGTCGGTGCGAAACATTTCGACTATAGCATGGTGACTGCAAAACGTGGCTATGCACTGGATACCGAGGGTGTCGACTTGATGGTTCTGCAGGCCCCGGGCGCTAATCATCTGCAAATAGAGATAGAGGGGCTTGCATCACATGCCGGGATGGTTCCCGAACAGGGAGTCTCGGCGATTCAGACTGCAGCCCTCGCCATCAGCCAGATGCGCCTGGGACGGATTGATCACGAGACGACAGCCAATATTGGTCAGATTGAAGGCGGCGTCGCCCGCAATATCGTGCCACAGCATCTCTCCCTGGTCGGCGAAGCCCGCAGTCATGATTCGCAAAAGCTGCAAGAGCAGACGGACCACATGCTTGCCTGCTTCGAAGAGGCCGCTGAACAGATGTCTTGCACAATCAACGGCAAACGGATTCGTCCTGAAATAACTGCGAATGTCAGTTCTGATTTTCCGAGTATGGCCGTGCCAGAGGAGGCTCCAGTGGTCACATTGGCCAAAACTGCCGCAGCGGCTGCTGGTCATGACCTTAAGGTGCGCCTGGGGGGTGGCGGTAGCGATGCCAATATCTTCAACGCCAACGGCATCGAGATGATTATTCTGGCGACCGGCATGACGAAAGTTCATACTCATGATGAATCGGTTGCTGTTGCCGACATGGTGCATGTGTCTGAGCTGCTGGTTGAGATTATTCGGCAGACTTGAAAACGGTGACAAGCGAGGGTGGGGGGGGATGACAGGAGTCAATCCTGATGAACGGTTGTTTCTTTGGCTGGATTGCCCCATTGCCAGGCAACAACGAACTTGAGTTTTCTTGTTAAAGTTCTTCAAATGAGCTATGGTGTCGATATTGTTGTTCTGGGGGAACATCATGATATCATTAATTTTTCTAAGAAGCCGCGTCGTAACACTCTAACCACCAGAGTGCTGCGGCGTTTTTTTATGTAATGACAATTGGAGGGACACATGGGTTCCAAACCGGAAGTCCGGACAACTCTGCTGCCAGGACAAAACGGCACCAAGAGTTTGTTGCGCCAATACGGCGATCAGTTGGTCTGCGTTCGTTACCGTTACGACAAATTACGCGGTAAACGTCTGAAAACTATTGAGTTGGTTGTCGATGAGCAGGATTGGGTTCCAGGTGTGAATATTTCGCCTGAGCGCAAGGTTTCGATACGTGTTGGGTACGACGAAGCGGAACTGCGTGAGCAAGTCAAGATAGCTGGTGGGTATTGGGCTCCTGATAAAAAGGCTTGGCAGTTGTCTTATCGTAATGTTTTGCAGTTGGGATTAGAACGCAGAATTTTGGATGATGAGCTTGGTTTCTAGTTCCTATACTTGGGAGTTATAAACCTATATCTATAAACCAGACGTCTGTATTTGGGAATTGTTTCCAGATATATTAATGGCGTTCAATCAAATGTTAGCTTTTAAATATCATCAGGATAACAATGGAAGAATATATGGAATTTTTCAAATTGCTTTCTGCTGTTGGGCTTGGTGGGATAATAGTAAAAGTTCTTGATATTATTTGGCTACAACGTAATGCCAGAAACTATGAAAGTAATAAATG
>DAOWJU010000002.1 GCA_030640215.1 Desulfuromonadales bacterium | reverse complement strand
TGTTGGCATGGTGGTTAATCAGGCGATTCGCCGCAACGGCGCAAAACTCCTGGTCCTTGCTGACAAGCGCGGCAAACTGGATAAACTACCCGGTGCTAAAACTCTGTTGAGTCAACCCGGGTTGGAACTCGATGTTCTCAATGCCATGAGCAAGGTTCTCCTCGATGAGGGCTTGGGTCAGACTGAAGGTGTTGACGGTATTGAAGAACTCAAGGCAGCTCTGGCAGACTTCAGCCCGGAGCAGGTTGCGAAACGTAGCGGGGTTGATGCTGAACTGTTGCAGGAGACTGCGCGTCAGTTAGCTGGCGCAAAAAATGCTGCCATTCTGATGGCCTATGGTCTGCCTTACCAGGGACTCAACAAGGAGCTGTCAATCGCAGCCGCCAATCTGGCCTTGTTGGCAGGCATCCCGGGTCGTGAAGGTAGTGGCTTGTATCTCTGCGGTGAGAAAGCAAACAGTCAAGGTGCTATTGATCTCGGTATCGTACCTCAAGGTAATGGCCTGGGAGCTCAAGCTATGTTGACTGCCGCAGCGGAAGGCAAGCTTGATGCCATGTACGTCGTTGCGGAGGATCCACTGAGCAGCTATCCGGATCGTGACAAGACTGTTAAGTCTCTGGAGAAAGTACCGTTCCTGGTGGTTCAGGATCTGTTCCTGTCGCCAACGGCTCAACAGGCTGATGTGGTCTTGCCTGCTGCTTCATTTGCTGAAAAAGATGGCACCTTTACCAATGCTGAGCGGCGCATCCAACGGGTACGTCCTGGTATCCCGAGCCCTGGTGAAGCACGTACTGACGGAGAGATCTTTGCCGCTCTGGCCGATAAATTTGGCAGTACCCTTTCCTTTACCGGTCCTGCAGCTGTCTTCGCTGAAATTGGTAAGGAGATCCCTGCTTATGCCGAATATAACTTCAACGAAATCGGTCCGCAAGGGGTTGTCTGGGGTGGTGAGACTCTGGCAATTGCCAACCGTAAAGTTGTGGTTGCTGGTGCCGGTGCGACAGTAGACGGTGATTTCAAATTTGTAACTGGTAGTGCTCTCTATCACAGTGGCACGGTATCCACGAAAGCCAAGGGTCCGGTTGCTGTGCTTGACGAGGCCTATGTTGAGCTTAGTCGTGAAGACGCTAAAGAGCTTCAAGTCGTTGATGGCGACTTGGTGAAGGTTGCCGGTAACGGTGCAGAATTAAAACTGAAAGTTAAAGTGGGTAACCGCCTGCCGAAAGGTGTGCTCTTTGCTCCTTATCACTTTGCCGAAGCACAGGTCAATCGCCTGTACAAAGGTGAAGCGGTTATTTCGGTCAAGGTCAGCAAGTAGCTATTAATTGAGATTTCGTGGCTGACTCTGCTTAAGAGTTTATCACGGTGGATAACTTAGAACTCTAAGATCAATCTGATACGAGGAAGAGGAAAATCATGACGCCTGAAATGCTGAGCCTCTCTAACAGTCCTGTATGGTTTGTCGGGATAATGCTGGTAAAACTCCTGGTGGTCTTTACGGTCGTCATGCTGAGTGTCGCTTATGCTACTTGGTGTGAGCGTAAGGTTATCGGCCATATGCAGACTCGCCTTGGACCAATGCGAACCGGTTGGCACGGACTGCTGCAGCCGTTTGCCGACGGTATCAAGCTCTTTTTCAAAGAGGAGATTGTTCCGTCCTCCGCAATCAAGGTGCCGTTTCTGCTGGCACCGATGATGATTCTGGTCCCGGCGCTGATCACCGTAGCGGTCATTCCATTCGGCCCTGATATCCAACTTGGTGATTTCATGGTGCCTCTACAGATCACCGATTTGAACATCGGGGTTCTGTACATTCTGGCTTTTGCCGGCCTGGGTGTTTACGGACTGGTTCTGGCCGGTTGGTCCTCTAACAGCAAATACTCACTGCTCGGCGGCATACGTGCTACAGCCCAGATGATTTCGTATGAGTTAGCTGCCGGGTTGTCAATTATCGCCATTTTCATGCTCTCGGAAACACTGAGCCTGCGTGGAATCGTTGCGCTGCAACAGCAGGACCTCTGGGGCGTCTGCTCGTTCGTGCCAAACTGGTATGTCTTCACCCAGCCACTGGCCTTTTGTCTCTTTCTTGTCGCTGGCCTAGCTGAAATCAACCGGACTCCGTTTGACATGCCAGAAGCGGAGAGTGAGTTGGTTTCCGGTTTCTGCACCGAATATTCCTCGATGAAGTACGCTCTCTTCTTCATGGCTGAATATGCCAACATGATTGTCATTGCGGCACTGACAGCGACCCTCTTTCTCGGTGGCTGGAGCGCACCGTTGAATATTGCCATCTTCACCATGATTCCAGGGTTCATCTGGTTGCTGGCAAAAGTTTACTTTATGATGTTCTGTTTCATGTGGCTACGTGCCACTTTCCCCCGCGTTCGCTATGACCAGTTGATGCGACTGGGTTGGAAAGTTATGTTGCCGTTGGCTCTGGCCAACGTGATACTTACCGGACTCGTAGTCGTGATTCTGCAATAAACCGTTACCTTTGAGTCTTTAAGAGGTCTGATCATGTTCAAAGAATTTGCCAAAGGTCTGAGCATTACCTTCAAACACCTGCTTCCGGGGCATTCAACGACGGTGCAGTATCCGACTGTCAAGCTTAAGATGTCTGATCGATTTCGTGGCTTGCACCGGCTGGTACCTTCTCAGGACCGTGAAAAGTGTGTCGCTTGCTACCTTTGTCCGACGGTCTGTCCGGCGAAGTGTATTACAGTGGTGTCAGCAGAAAATGAAAAGGGCGAGAAATACCCTGAAGTTTATACGATTGATATGCTGCGCTGTATTTTCTGCGGCTACTGCGTGGAAGCCTGCCCGGTAGAAGCAATCGAGATGACAGGGGCCTATGAACTGGCCAATTACAAGCGTGAAGATTTTCAGTTCACCAAGCAGCGGCTGCTGAAGTAAGCCTAGAGGAGCGTAGAACTCATGGAGATTATCTTTTTCTATATGGTTGCGTTGGTTGCTGTGATCTCGGGTTTCCTGGTGATTCGTTGCCAAAGCCCTGTCAACAGCGCCCTCGGCCTGGTTAATACCTTTTTCTGCCTGGCAATTTTCTATGTCATGCTGCATGCCCCTTTTATGGCAGCAATTCAGATCATGGTCTATGCTGGGGCGATTATGGTGTTGATCCTGTTTGTCATTATGTTGCTGAACCTTGGTACCGCAGAGCGCAAGCGTTACACGCACGGGATAGTTTGGTCGAGTCTCGCCAGCCTGCTGGTTCTGGTCAATTTTATCTTCTTCATCAAACGTGGTCGTGTCACTGGTGTTGAGGGAGATATTACTCCTTTTCTGATTGAAAGCTTCGGTCATACCGAGTTAATCGGTAAGGCCATGCTCACTGAATTCCTGCTGCCTTTTGAGATTGCTTCCATTGTTCTTCTGGTCGCTATTGTTGGTGCAGTGGTACTGGCTAAAAAAGAAGTCTAATCCGTAACGGATGACAGGAGAGATAAAATGATTAGTGTTTACCACTTCATGACGGTTGCTGCAATCCTCTTTGCGATGGGGACTTACGGGGTATTAACCCGGCGCAACGCAATCGTTATTTACATGTGCATTGAGCTGATGCTCAATTCAGTCAACCTGACTTTTATTGCCCTGTCGAGTCACCTGCAAAGCATGGATGGACAGGTGTTTGTCGTCTTTATAATGGCTGTGGCGGGAGCTGAGGCTGCTGTCGGTTTAGCACTGATGATTACTTTCTATCGAAATCGCGAAACAATTGACGTTGACGATATGAACCTGCTGAAATTGTGAGCGATTTAAGACGCCCACTTCCCATAAGAAGCTTACTTTGTTCGGAGGAGAGATAGATGTACGATAAACTGTGGCTCATACCCTTCTTCCCGTTGCTCGGTTGTATCATCAACGGGTTGCTTGGCAAGCGGTTCATCAAGAATGAAAAGATTATTGGTGCCATCGGTACTGGTGCGGTATTCCTTTCATTCCTGGTCTCCTGCAAGTATTTTTTCCAACTTCTCGGCGACTCCGTCAAGTCTCATGAGAACATTGTCGCGTCGTGGATTTCGGTTGGTAACCTGCAAGTAGACTGGGGCTTCCTGCTTGATCCACTTTCGGCTCTGATGCTTATGGTGGTCTGTGGCGTTGGTTCTCTGATCCATCTCTACTCCATTGGCTACATGCACGGTGAAGAGGGTTACTACCGTTACTTCAGCTATCTGAACCTCTTTGTCTTCTCCATGCTGATGCTGGTGCTTGGCAACAACGCTCTGGTCATGTTTGTTGGCTGGGAGGGTGTTGGCCTCTGTTCCTATCTGTTGATTGGCTACTACTTCGAAAAGCAGAGTGCTGGTGATGCGGCGAAGAAAGCTTTTGTTATGAACCGCGTTGGTGATTTTGGCTTCCTACTCGGTCTCTTCACCATCTACTGGACGCTAGGCAGCAAACACGGTGTCTGGACATTCAATTTTACGGAAATCACTGCGAATGCTCATCTGTTGTCTGGGGACATGATTCTGGGTACTAGTGTGACGACAGTTGCGACCCTCTGCTTCTTCCTCGGTGCAACCGGTAAGTCAGCGCAGTTGCCGCTCTTTACCTGGCTCCCGGATGCGATGGAAGGTCCGACCCCGGTTTCTGCACTGATCCATGCCGCGACCATGGTT
>DAOWJU010000046.1 GCA_030640215.1 Desulfuromonadales bacterium | reverse complement strand
CCATGGCAGGACCCGCGATGTCATCTTTCTCCAGAGTCACCGGCGGTGCCTTGAACGCGGCGAAATGGAAGGCGCCACCTTTCAGGGTCATCTTCCACAACTGCTCCTGCTTCTCCATGTAAAGTACCGACTCGTGTATATCCTTACCACCTTGCAGGGCGGTGCGCACTTCGCTGAAGTGATCCTGCGGCCCGGTCACGGTTACTTTCTGCACACCGGTTTCACTGCTGGCTGCCAGTAGCAGACGATCATTGAGATACGCAACAAATCCTTCACCGGCAACCGCAGGCCCCGGTTGATTGACGCTGTATTCAGATGAAGCATTCATGGTTTCGTGCATCAGCCAGAGCAGAAAATCCCTGCCGAGCCACTGGTTGGCTTCGATCTGCTCCAGTATGGCCTCGCTGCTGCTGCCGTTAGCTTTAGCCAGGGCGGGCTGGAGGCCGTCGTCGATGACTTGTCCAGCGCGAGCCATGGGGTGTAGCGGTACCAGACGAAGGCCGTCGAAGCTCTTTTTGAATTGCTCGACGAACAGATCCACAGCGCTGGTGCCGAGGCTGCTGAAAGTGATTAGATTGCTGCGGGTATCCCAAACTGCGTCGTAGATTGCTGGCGTCGGCAAGGTCTTGGCGAACAGACTGCCACGCACGGCATCGCGTAGATCTTCGCGTTGCTGCTTTGGTACGCGTTTAAACTGTGGGTTGGCAGCCAACCACTCTTCCTCAGCTTTCAATATGTATGGTTTGAGCAGGGCCGTCGGCAGCTTGCGTTGGTCGCGGCGCAACGAAAAGGCGAAGTAGTGGTCGTGCTGGAAGGTTTGAAGACCATCGAAACCGCTTTCCTGATAATCATCCAGTTGAACCCATCCGCTCGATAGCTCCTCGCTGGTTTGTTCGATAGAACGGAAACCGTCACGGACGAGTCCCTCGCCGATCCAGGTGGCCAGGTCTGCTGCTGGCATGACACCAAGAATCTGGAACTGGCAAATGCTGACGGTGTTGTTGAGAATGCCCATGTTTTACTCCTGAGTTGATTAATTTGAAGGGCCTTAGGTGTTACACTTTTTGTGCGCAGAGGGCAAGGGGAATCGCCATGAAGCTTCCCCATGGGCACAGCTCCCTCGTTACTTGTTGAACAGGTTGTTCGAGACAGCAGAATATAACACGCTTGTCGGTTATTGTTTCCATGTTCCTGATCTCATTGGTCTGGTATGCAACGGTTGCTGTGTTGATTTCCAGCCGAACCTTTCAGCCGATCTTCTTGAACTGGAGACCTCTGATACAGGGTGTGCTGGGGGTGTTGTTGATACTTCTGGGGGGAAAGATTCTACTGACTTGAAGGCTGATAATGGTGAGATAAGGGCCGCATCAGTAAACGATGCGGCCCTTAATGATTTAGCAATATAAATGTTACTTCGTTCCAAATACCGTTTGTAGAATATCTGTGGTTCGTTTCACCGGATCTTGACGGATTGCAGCTTCTTCTTCGGCGAGATAGTGGAAAATCCCCTCCATTCCTTTTTCGATAACATAACTATTAAGGTCTGCCTTGACGTCCGGTACGAAGGGCAGGGTGTCGTATTGCCCCATGACAGCATCGTAGGCCTGAATGGCGCCGACCTGATTGAGAGTTTGTTCGACGATTGGCTGCATTTCTGTGGCGAGAGGTGCAGACATCTTCCCTTGAAAGTAGCGTGTGGCAGCATCATCTGGACCGTTATAGATTCCCATGACATCGTCCAGAGTCATGGTTTCGATAGAATCCCAGAAGATTTTTTTGGCAGGAAGAGTGGCTTCTTCTGCGGCGCGGTTCAACTTGAGTTCAAGGTCATCCATCATGGACGACATGCCGATGGTTGCAAACGCTGATTTGACCTGTTGCATACTTGCTGGCAAGGGTATGTGAATCGTTGGGTCAGCGTTAAAGCCGTCAGCCTGACCGAGTTGTTTGACAACAGTTTCGGTGCCGACGCGCAAAGCGTCTTTGAGGCCGAGGACTATTTCGTTGCTGGTCAGGTTGGAATTATGACTGGTTGTTTTGTCTTGTGGATTATTGGTGACAGTATCGAGTAGTTCCTGTCCCGATTTAAACCAGTCAAGCTGAGCTGAAGCTTTTTCAGGTAGAAAGTTTAAGAGGAGAAGAATGCTGATGGTAGCGAATATTACGTTGTGAGCAACTCTGCGTTGGAACATGGTTCTTCTCCTTAATGTTGCACCGAGATTATCCTGTTACGGAGACGATCTCATTGAAAGTGGTCTGCCCCTCCATTAATTTCTGAATAGCCAGCTCACGTAGTGTCACCATACCATCTGCTTTCGCCACTTCGTAAACCGCCGCCATGTCGGTGCGGTCGGTGATCTTTTCTTTCAACTGATCTGTGAACTCCAGAACCTCGAAGATCCCTGTACGCCCTTTGTACCCGGTTCCACGGCATGCGTCGCAGCCTTTACCCTCCCAGACCTGGTACTCTTTTTTCTCAAGGCTCAAATAAATCATTTCGTCGTCGGTCAGTAGCCTTTCGTACTTACACTCCTGGCAGATACTTCTGAGCAGACGCTGAGCGATGATGCCATTGATGGTCGACGTTAACAGGAAGGCTGGAACACCAATATCAAGCAAACGCGTTATCGCGGTTGGCGCATCGTTGGTGTGTAGTGTAGAGAGAACCAGGTGGCCGGTCAGAGCAGCTTGAACGGCGTTGTCGGCTGTCTCCTGGTCGCGGATCTCACCGATCATCAGTACGTCGGGATCCTGACGCAGGATGTTACGCAGGATGGTGGCGAAAGTGACGCCGATCGCAGTCTGCACGCCGACCTGATTGAAATTATCCATGACCATCTCGATTGGATCTTCGACGGTGATAATATTGATCTCTGGCGTTGCAATAGTCTTCAATGATGAGTAGAGCGTTGTGGTCTTACCGCTACCAGTTGGTCCTGTGACCAAAACGATGCCGTTCGGTT
>DAOWJU010000097.1 GCA_030640215.1 Desulfuromonadales bacterium | reverse complement strand
GAAATCCGTTTCGGGGTGATGGCTGCTGTTATTGCCGGTTTCGGCCGTGTTATCTCAGAAGTTGGCGTGGCGATGATGCTCGGTGGAAATATCCGTGGCTCAACGCGCACCATGACCACATCGATTGCTTTGGAAACCAGTAAGGGTGAATTCGCCTTTGGGCTGTCATTGGGGATTGTCTTGTTAAGTGTTGCTCTTTTCGTCAACCTGTTCTTAAACCTGTTGCAGCAAAGGTGAATTGATGGAACCGGTGATCTCTCTAAGAGATGTTTTAGTCACTCAAGGAGAAAACTTCAATTTATCGATTGCAAGCCTTGACCTGCAGCCTCGTCGTATCTACACGCTGACAGGCCCGAACGGTGCAGGTAAAAGCACTCTGCTTAAAGTCATGGCTCTGTTGCTTGTGCCGCAAAGTGGATTGGTTACATTGTCAGATGCTGGCCTAAATATCACTCAGCAACGGCAAAAAGTCACTCTGGTTGAGCAGTCTCCCTATCTGTTGGCTTGGACAGTCTTTGACAACCTGGCTTTCGGCCTTAAAATCCGTGGCATTCGTGGTGAAGAGCAACAAAAGCTTATCAGCTCAGCGTTGGAAATGGTGGGGCTGGAAGGGTTTGGGCAGCGCAAGGTGAAGGAGCTCTCTGGAGGTGAGGTGCAGCGTGTGGCTTTGGCTCGTGCCCTCGTACTGGAGCCGGAAGTGTTGCTTCTGGATGAACCGACCTCAAATATCGACAGCAAGAGCCTGCAGGATTTTGAAGCACTGCTTCGCAGGTTGCCAGAAAATGGTGTGACAGTTATTGTCGCAACTCACGACCTGCTTTTGGCCGAGCGTCTGGAAGGGGAGATGCTGCGAATCGAAAATGGCTGTCTTCTCGATAGAGTTCCCCATACTAACCGTAAGACAGGAATAGCATGAGCAAAAAAACCAACAGAAAACGATCAGCTTTGACCAAGAAACAATCTGGGACAATCAAGAATCAAGCTAGCTCAGCAAAGAAACAACCGGGCTCAGTCTCCAAAAAGCAGCAGGACAGCGTCTTCAAGGAAGCCTGGGAAAATATGAACGAGGATATGGGCAGAGTTATGCCTGATTTCCTGGTGAAGGGGTTGAAGGGCGGCAAAAAGAAACTGTGGGTTGTCGTGGTTGTTACCTTTGTCGAGCTGGTGGTGCTTGGTGTGGTCGGCAAGTTCGCTTATGATTGGTTTTTTAAGTAACGGGAATCAGGACGAGGGATATATGAAAAGTGACGATGTTGGCATGCCAATCGGCATTACTCTGGAACCAGGCACCTATTATCGTTGTACCTGCGGCAAGTCTCAAAACCTGCCTTTCTGTGATGAATCGCATAGCGGCAGCGGTAGCTCACCGGTTGAATTCAAGGTCAAGAGACGGCAAAAAGTCTTTATCTGTGGTTGTGGTTTGAGTGGGGACCAGCCCTATTGCGATGGTAGTTGTGGTGTGTCGCTTGCGGGCCGTGAATAACAAAAAAACAGCACCATTGAAAATGCTGTCATTCCCGAGGGTGTAATCGGGAATCCAGACTTTAAAGCATGGATCCCCGATAGAATCATTCGAGGATGACAGGCGTTACTGCCAACAGCTCAGATTTTACTTGATTGTTACGAATGAATAACAGAAAGACGCCCTCATGTTAGTAAGGAGCGTCTTTTCTTTGGACCTTCTTTGTCTTCAAGGTCTACAAATTCTTGGTCAGTTTAAGAACATGCCCGTTGTCGGTGGGTTGATAAGAGATATCATCCATAATCGTGTGAATAAGGTAGACGCCGCGGCCATGTTCATCAAGTGGATGGCTCGGTTCAATATACTGCTTAACGTCAAACCCCTGGCCACAATCAAAAACCTTAATGATCAATCGTTGGTCAATGATGCTGATTTCGATGTGGACTTCTTTGGCAGTGTCCCCCTCGCTGGCATGCTCAATCGCATTGGCCATTGCTTCGGTTAGAACCAGGTTCAAATCATAAGCCAGTTTTTCGCGGTCACCACTGAAGTTGCGGAGCGTACGAGCAATGTTCTCACCGATATGGCCGATCAGACAGAGATAGCGGGTCTGATTGGGGACTTTTATGTCGACAGCGATCCGGTCAGTGGTCATGGTGCTATGCCTGGTTGAGGACTAAGTTCATGGTTTGCGGTAAACGCTTATTGCTGGAAGCTTGCCAGAGCTTCACCTGAATCTGTATAAATTTCAAAAACCCGGTGCAGTCGGGTCAGCTCAAACATTGATTTAACCTGAAGTTGCAGGCCTGACAGCTTCAGATTGCCGTTGCGGGAACTTGCATTTTTAAAGCCGGAAACCAGAGCACCCAGTCCTGAAGAGTCAACAAAACGCACGGCTTGAAGGTCAACGACCAGGTTATTCTTGCCTTCTTCGAACAGTTTGAGCATCTGGTTCTTCAGTTCGCCGCTGTTGTGAGCATCAAGACGCTCTTCCTGCACCGCCAATAAAACTGCGGCTCCTTTGTCATCAATCTGCAAATTCATCTTATGCTCCTTAAGCTTGGTAAATTAACGTGTACTAAATACGTACAACCCACGCAGATATACTAACATATTGTTAGCAGACTGTCGGCCTATCAATGAACAAGCCATTGAACTGGCTGCAAATTTGTCTGTTTGCACCATCTTTCCGCTACGTTATTGTGGCTTGACTTGCATAACAACCAAAGAGACGTCATCTTGAAAACTGTTGCGTCCGGAGAAGAGCTGAACCTGGTCAACAAGATAGTCGATCATCTCTTGTGGCGGCAACTGGCATTGCTCGCTGAAGAGAGCGATCAGCCGATCTTCGCCAAAAAGTTCATTCTGTTCATTCTCTGCCTCAATCAGCCCGTCAGTATAGAGCAACAAGACGTCTCCAATTTCCAGGTTGAGAGACTCCTGCTCATATGGAAAATCCTCTTTAACGCCTATAATCAAACCTTCCGGGTCAAGCCGAATACATTGTTTTGACCTCGCTTGCCAGAGCAGGGTGGGGGAGTGACCTGCACTGGCGTATGTGATTTGACGTATGTCAGGGCGGTATTGCAGATAAAAAAGCGTGATAAAAAGCTCTGCCCGAGTCAGATCTTCATAGAAAAATTGATTGAGCTCGCAAAGCAGCTCCCGGGGAGTGTTGACATGTCCTTTGCGAGAACGGATCATGGTGCGGGTCTCCGCCATGATCAGAGCAGCCCCCACGTTGTGGCCGGATACATCAGCGATAACCAGATCGAGCCGACCATCTTCATGAAGCAAGTAGTCGTAATAGTCCCCGCCAACTTCCTTAGCCGGGATGCAGATCCCACCGAGCCGTATCCCGGGGACTTTGGGGATGCTGGTTGGCAGCAAGCCTAGCTGAATATCTTTGGCAATGGCGAGTTCCCGTTGCTGTTCACGGGCAGTGATCAGGCGGTCGGTTTGTTGGGCGTTACGCCAGGCAATGCCAACCTGTCCGGCAAGGCTGGTAAAGAGCTCGACGAATTCACTCGAGAAAATCCCTTTTGAGGTGCGTGAGAAGGCTGAAAGGACACCAATCGGTTGGCCCTCAATAGAGATCGGCGCGTGGGCGAAGGAGAGAATCTTTTCGCGTCGAATAATATGCGCTGTTTTCGGCTTGCTGATGAAATCACAGTCATTGACCAGCGTGACATTGTTACTCAGAAAGGTCTCGCCAATAAATGTATCTGTCGTTAAGTCTCGCTCTGATTCACCAAAATGTTCGGAAGTCATGCCGCGTTGGCTGCGGACAGTCAGGGTCTGGCGGTCCTCGTCAAGGATTCGAATGACACAAAGGTCAAATTTGAACTGATCGGTGAAAATCTTGAGGATTTCATCGAGTATCGACTGCAGATCTTTGCCGCTTGCGATGGTTCGTGCCGCGTCGTAAAGAACGCTCAACTGCTCGCGGCTCGCTGTGCGGCTGATGTTAACCGAGCCGAACAGGTCAAAAACATCCTCCATATGACTGCCACGTGCCGAGAGGTATTTATCAACGATGATACGAGCCGGTGCTACGCCGACTGATCCGGCCAGGGTCAACTCTGTGAAGCGTTTCAGCATGGGAAGCTCGTGCTCAGAGAGGCTGCCTTTTTCATCAATTTCACGATTACCGAGATAATCAGTGATCGCTGTATGGGCCTGTTTCTTGCCGATAAATTTCGCCATAAGATCGACAAATTCAACAATTGTCGGTGCTCTGGTAATGCGGGTTTTCTCTGTAACCACAGGTGAAGGCTTGAAAACATCGACAAATTTAGGGATCTGTTCCAACTCTTCGGTACTCGGTGCAGTGACAAGAGAAATTGCCAGGTAACTGCCGAGGTTTACAAACATGGTCCAGAATAGAGCATGAGTCCACAAATCAAAGCCGCTCAACCCGAAGAGCGCGGTCGGTTTCAGAATTGCCAGTCCCCAGAGGCCCTGTTCGATGATTGATGTGTCTATCCAGCCAGCTTGCACAAAAGACGGTACGAGCAGCGTGTAAAACCAGACGAAGAAGCCGAGGATCAAGCCGGTTGTTGCTCCGCGACGGGTCGCCTGACGCCAGTAAAGGCCACCGATGACTGCCGGAGCAAACTGTGTTGCAGCAACAAAGGAAATCAAGCCGATATTGACCAGGGCTGCAGATTCGCCGAGTAGTCGGTAATAAAGGTAACCAAGAAGAATAACGGCAATGATACCAAGTCGCTTGAGATTAATGAGTAGTGCCGACAGGTTCATGGCACCGGTATGAAACTTGAGGATGAGCGGTATGAGCAGATGGTTGAGGATCATGGTGGACAAGGCCACGGATGAAACCATAACCATGCCCGCCGAGGCAGAGAAACCGCCGAGAAAGACCAGCAAGGCGAGCCATGGCTGACCATACATGAGGGGCAGGGTGATCACGAAAAAATCAGCATTATGGGTGTCGCCGTTGGAAAGCAGCAGACCGCCCAGGGCGATCGGGATGACAAACAGGTTGATGACGACCATATATGCAGGGAAACGCCACATGGCGCTACGGATGTGCTCTTCACGGCAGTTCTCGATAACCATGATATGGAACTGGCGTGGCAGGAACATGATGGCCATCATTGAGATGATTGTCATAGTCAGCCAGTGTGCATAGGAATTCTCACCGGTACCGAGCATCAATAAATGACTGCGCTCGGGAAAACGAACCAGGAAGTCGTGAAAGATGTCGGCAAAGCCGTCAAACAGGCCGTAGGTGACAAACAAGCCCGCGGCGACAAAGGCAATGATTTTGACCACTGATTCAAGGGCGATTGCAGCGACTAATCCTTCGTGACGCTCTGAGGAGTCAAGATGTCGTGCTCCGAAAATAATTCCGAAAATGCCAAGAATCAGTGCAACCACGAGCGCAGAATCAAAACGCAGATCGAATTTCGGCAGGACGTGTATGGTGTTGCTGGTGGCGAGTGGGTAGACGAGCAGATCAAAGGTGCGGGCAACCGCTTTAAGCTGCAAGGCGATATACGGCATGATGCCGAGAACTGCAAAAATGGTCACAACGGCGCCGAGCAGCGAGGATTTGCCGTAACGGCTGGAAACAAAGTCGGCTATGCTGGCGATATTCTGTTCTTTACTGACGCGCACAATCTTGCGCAGTAAAAACCACCACGAAAAAGCGATCAGAGTCGGTCCAAGGTAGATCGCCAGAAAATCGATTCCAGTTGTCGCCGCACGTCCGACGCTGCCATAGAAGGTCCAGGAGGTACAATAAACGGCCAACGACAATGAATAGACAGAAGGGTTGTCAATCAGGCTTCGTCCCAGCTTGCGCTGGCGGTCAGCGTAGTAAGCAACACCGAAGAGGATGCCAAAATAAAAGAGGGATGTCAGGGCGACTACAGTAACGGAAATCAAGTCGCTCCTCCGGGTGGGGTGTTCTCAGTGAGATCCTCGATTGAATTCTCATCGGAATGTCTGCCGAGGTAGACAGAAAAGAGGTAGATGACAAAGATGGAAACGGGCCAGCCAATGTAGAAGTAAAGGATCGTCAAGGGAATGCCGAGGATAAGCACCTCTTTGTCGAATATGATCAGAAACGGATAGTTAAGCATGACCACGCCAAGTACAAACCAGATGACCCAGGCATCCTTTAATGGCAGCTTACGTTCCGTTTTCATACTAACTGCTCCTGGTCGGTCAATGTCTGCTCTGGTTGTTCAATAATGGCTGAAGATTATGACTGCACATTATAGTCAACAGAATGGGTGGTGTCGACACAGATGTTGAGAGTTTCGTCCTTCTATTGTCTGGTTCTGAAAAAAAGTTGTTTTCATGTCGTTTTGCCAAACCACTTACTTCCAGATTTCCTTAAAGATTATCAGAAGATATATGCATGTAAAGTCTATTGTGAAGGGGGGCTCTGATTGACCATGCAGGCCGACTGTGCTACCTTTATTGATCATCATTCACCCCGTAACGGATATTTTGATGCCATTGCTTCACTTCTCTAAATTTGCTCTTTTGCTGACATTCTTAACCAGTGGTTGTGTCGCTGCCGATGTTCTTGGTGATACCAGGGACGCTGCAAGTAAGACTCCCTATGTCTCCCAACTGAACGAACCGCAATCGAACGCATACTTTCATTTTGCCCGCGCACGTATGCTGATGGCTGAGAATGACCGTGAAGGTGCCATTGCTGCTTATCGTGATGCGATTGACTACGATCCCGACGATCAAGGCTTGCGCTTTGAGCTCGCTGAACTCTATATGGCTGTTGAGCAGCCGAAAGCAGCTATACGCGTACTTGAAGATGTTCTGTTGCACAATCCAGAGTCTCTCAAGGCGAATCTGACCTTGGGTAACGCCTACTTCGGTAATCAGCAACCGGGTAAGGCCATACCGTATTTCCGTCGTGCCCTTGAACTGGCCCCGGAGAAGGAGCAGGTCCGCCTGCACCTGGCTATCGCCCTGGTGCGGGTCGGAGATGTTGACCTTGCTTCAGAAGAATTGAAAGAGCTGCTCAAACTCTATCCAGAGTCCAGATCGGGTCGCATGGCGATGGCCCGTCTTTATCGCGAGACCGGTTTGAATCAGTTGGCGGTGGAACAGTATCGTGACCTGATTCTACGTAACCCGAATCTGGATCAGGCTTACCTGGAGCTTGGCCTTCTTTATGAGGAGCTCAAAGAGTGGCAGAATGCGCTGGATGTTTTCAGGGACGTTCTAGAACAGCGGCCCCTTGATTTTACTTTGCGTCATCACCTTGCCCGGGTTTATGTCGGCATGGAACGATATGATGATGCCCTTGAAGAGTTGAACATTATTGTTGAGCTTAAACCGGAAGATTTTGATGCCCGCCGCAAGATTGGACTGATCTATCTGGAGCAGAAACGTTGGGCAGACGCTGTCTCAGCTTTCAAGGAATTGCTCGATCTGAAACCGGATCTTGATCCTTCCCGTTATTACCTTGGTACGGCCTATGAGAGTCTGCTGAAGTGGGATCTGGCGCTTGACGCTTTTCTTGGTATTGACCGCGAGTCGGCTCTTTACGATGATGCCATCTCCCATGTTGGTTATATCTACCTGGAGACCGGTCGCGTCAGCGAAGCGATCGAACTTCTCCATTCGAGAATGACCGAGGGAAAGCCGCGACCGCAAGTCTATAACTATCTGACCTCACTCTATACGGCTGATGGCCAGCATGAGAATGCCCTCAATACGATTGAAAACGGTGTTGAACTCTACCCGGATAATGTCGAATTGCTCTATCAGAGAGTCCTGATCCTGGAGCAAGCAGGGCAGCATGAGGATGCTATGCAGGCAGCGAGGGAGCTTCTCGCGGTTGATGATGAACACGCTGAAACCCTGAACTTCCTTGCCTACGCCCTGGCAGTTGACAATCGTGAACTGGATCAAGCCTTAGCTTATGCTGAGCGTGCCATTAAGATAAAACCGGCACCGCACATTCTGGATACTCTTGGTTGGGTCTATTATCGGCTGGGCCGTTTAATTGAAGCCCTCAAGGTTATTGAGGAGGCAAGCCTTGAGCTTGCAGAAGATGCGGTTATCTTTGAGCACCTTGGCGAGATACACCTTGCCCTGAAAAATCTGGACCAGGCGCGCACTGCCTTTGAAAGGGCGCTGCAATTGCAACCTGATAATCTCGACCTTCGCGGCAAGCTTGAAACGCTTGCCGATACGCAGTAAGGCCCGCCCGTGTCCTGTCGCTATCTATTCCTTGCAACTTTACTGACGATAGCCCTGCTCACTGCTTGTACGCCTGTGCGTCCAAAGTCCATTGGTGATCAGATGAGTTAGACCTTTGCCACTGAGCTCAT